>CAKPCA010000015.1 GCA_934141145.1 uncultured Bacilli bacterium | reverse complement strand
CTTTAAATATTTATTCTTCAATTTATTATCCACAATCTCCAGGAAAAGAACTAGAAAACATCGAAGATGAAGATGATTGGAATGAAGTGGAAAAATTTTTAAACAATGTAAGTGGTGATAAAAATGAATAATAAAATGAAAATATCTGATTTTTTTGTTCAACTACAACAAATAGATTTTGCAAATATATTAATGTTAATATCTCCAAGCATAATATATTTTACTGCTAAAAAGCCTATAGAATCTAATTACAAATTAAGAAAAGATTTTAAAATTGGTGGTGTTAAGACTGCATCTCTTCCAGTTGAAGTTATAAGAAAGTTTGATGATATTAATGAAGAAGAAATATTGAAAAAACAATTTGGTGAATTAATAATGAATTTTGCCAATACTGTGAAAGAGAATATTCCAGAAATTAATTTAGCAATATTTTTAAATAATCTTAATACATTAGGAACATCTATTAAAAGTTTTGGTGTTTCAAACAGAATTTTTAACCGTAGCACTGCAGGGCAATATGATCCTAAAAAGAATGCTATTGGATTGTCTAAAGATACCTATAATTTAACAATTAATCATGAGTTATTTCATGCTTCAACTGCAATTATTGATAAATCTACTGGAATGATTTATTGTGGTTTTCAACAAATATCTAATAAAAATACGCAAATTGGAGAAGGATTAAATGAGGGATATACACAATATCTTGCAGAAAAATATTTTGAAAATAATAATTCTCTTATTACTGCTTATGTTTATGAGAAAAGAATCGCTGAAACTTTGGAAATGATTGTTGGAAAAGAACAAATGCAACTATTTTATTTTAACGCAAATCTAAGTGGATTAGTTGAATGTTTAAAGAAATATGCTCCTGAAGATGAAATTTATAAATTTATAAATACATTGGATTTCTTACATGAGCATATGCGTGACAAATATTTAATTCCAAGTTCGAAAGAAATAATAAAAAATGGATTTGAATTTATTAATTCATTTCTATTAAAAACTGCATTAAGAAAAAATATTATAGATAATACTGCAACCCAACTTTCAACTGAAGAAGTATTAAAAAGTTTGCTTCCAATTTTAACGCTTATTCCTAAAACTGTTAAATCAAAAAACAATTTTTTTCAGATTTCTGATGATAAACAAATTATGGATGCTTTTTCATCTGTAATGTCTGAATACGAATTAAGTGATGATAGAAAAACAATATCTAAATAATTAATAAGATGATTAACGTTCATAATCATCTTTTTCTTTGCTTAAATCTAATTCTTCAATGTCATCTTTATCTAAAACCTTATCATCATTCATTTCATTAACAACATCAATATATTTATCATCTTTATCATACCAACTATAAAGTTTACTATGTAAGAATGATATTAGTCTTTCAAATTTATCTTTCCAATATTCAAGTGTATTTTGTATATCTTTTATTTTAGATTTTAAAAATGATATTTCATTGTCTTTTTCTTTAATCGTATCATTTAAAGCCTTAACCCTTAAATTAAGTGCTTCATTATTTTCAGTTAAAGTTTTAATCTTGCTATTTTTATCTTTTAATTGCTCGTGAGCATTAACTAATGTATTAGATAAAGTTTGTATTTTATCATATTCTTTATTAGTACTATCTACTTGATCAATAAAGTTAATAAAAGAATCTTTATCTTCTTTTGATAAGATATAATTATCTTTATTTAATTTAGATATTTTTAATTTATCAATTTTATCGCTTATATCTTTAGAGTTTTGTTTTAACTCTGAAGATTTTTTATTGGCTTGTTTTAAATTTTCTGTATTCTTTTCAATTTGTTTTTTCATTTCTATATAGTTATCCATATCAGATACATGAATATCTCTATTTCTACCTTTTTGTTTTTTCTTTAAAGTAGAATCTAAACTATATACGTGATTAAATTCTTCAATACATAAAGTTCTCATTTTATCTTGTAATCTAATTAAGGATTCTTTAGTAAATACATCAGATTTACCAACCTGTTTTTCCATACCATTTTTATTCTTATATTTAATTGGAACACCAACAATATGTAAGTGTGGACTAGTTTCATCATAATGAATTATAGCACTAGCTACTTTAAAATTAGGAACAAGCATTTCTAAATCATCAACTTGTTTTTTATAAACATCTGACATCTTCTTTTTAAAGTTTTCATCTTTGGTATCCCAATATTCTTTATCTCCAAGTTCAACTATTATTTCACAAGCAAGATCTTTCTTTTCATTATTAGATACATTATCAAAGTAATTATCTATCATTCTACTAGGTCTAGATTGTTTAGAATTGTATTCAAGTCTTGCTTCTTCAAATTCACTTAAATATAATTCTTTTACATCATCAAGTGGAGAAGAAGTACCTCTTACTATTTGTATTAGTTCTTGATTATCATCATATTTTCTATAATTATGTTTATCTACTTTTGATAATTGTCTTACATTTTGAATAGCATTATTTGGTAAAGAAGTTGTTCCACTTAAATTATTTTTACCATTTTGTTTAGATATATTTTTTCTATTTTTATCACTACCTAAATGTAGGGAATAAGCAAGTTCTGACATCGTTTTCCTCCTTTCTAGAAGTGACCACTTGAGTGGTCATTTTGGTCATCCAAAATTTCTAACCCCCTAGGAATTTTGTACGTTCCATACAAAATATCCAGTGGGCTAAGGTTTAACACCTTAGAATCCGTTTACTTTATTTCGTAATAACCAAAACTTCGTAATGGTTAAAACTTCATAAAGCTCCAAAATAAATACTTTTCCCACTTTCACGAGTAAACTCGCAAAACGTGTTCGTATTTATTCTGGTATTGATTCAAATAAATCGTGATAATCTACATGAATATCATTAGGACTATCGCTAACACAAATCATACCCATACCAATTCTATCTTTATTTGAATCATCTTCTTCGGTAGGGAACATTCTTACAATTACTTCGCCTTTCTTTAAAGGTAGCATATCCACTTTTTCAGTATCTTTGTAATATGTTCCCTTATAGAATGATACATCATAGCAATCACTTAATCTTTTTAAATGCTCATATACTTTTTTAAATGGCATATATTCACTATAACGAATTTTGCTATCTATTCTTATACCATTAAAATCATATATGAATTTTCTTTTCCAATCTATAAAGCCATCATCGTATAACTTTTTAAAATCTTTATAAAATGTAGTTCTAAAATTAACACTTTCTACTACATATTGATTTAAACTATTTTTAGTTAATTTAATATCATCAATATAATTCATTATTATTCTAGACTTTTCTTCACGATTCAAGTCATCCCAACACTCAACGATTGCTTTATATAACATTGGCAATTTAACTCTATTAATAAAGTCCATATCTCTTTTAATTAAAATATCTTCTGGTGTAAATTTTAATTCTTTAACTTGTTCTTGTTCTAATATTTGTCTTTCAAGTTCAGCAATAGTATCATCAACATATTTAACTTCTTTATCGTGTTCTTCTAAAGTAAATGAACCATTAATATATGCTTGTTTAATTCTTTCTCTTTTTGCTTGTTGATTCTTTATTTCTTTTTCTATTTCTTCTTTAGAATTAGATATTTTAGATTTAATCATTGGTAGAAAGAATTCATTAACAACTGAGTCATATTCAAATATATCTCCAAGTAGTTCTAATATAGATTCTTCAATATAATCTTCTTTAATATTATTTTTACATTCATTACATCCATAGTAATAATAAGTTCTATCAAATTTCTTTTTATATGTTGCTTTACCACCCATTATTCTTCCACATACTGGGCATTTAAGTTTTTGTAAGAATAGATAAGTTTGGTATCTTTGATAACTTCTAGAATTCTTTTGTTGTTGGACTTGGCAATTTTCCCACATTTCTTTACTTACAATTGGCTCAACTACATCTTCATAGTAAGCTGGATATTTATTTCTTTTACCATGTAAATAATCACCTTTATAAATTGGATTTTCTATCATTTCAAGAATAGTATTATCTCTCCATTTTTTATTACCAACATTTTCAGCATTAAATATATTAGCAATAGTTTGATAGGAATTACCTTCAAAATATAATTGATACATTCTTTCAACAATATGTTTTGTTGTTATATCTGGAACCATTAATTTTCCTTCTCGTTTATAACCAAAAGGAGTATGTCCCGGAATATGACCTGACTTAATTGCACCAGCAAGACCTATTTTTGTTCTTTCTGATGTTCTTTCAATTTCTTGTTGTGAAACTGATGTAAGTATTCTAGAAATCATTTTTCCATTAGCATTAGTAGTATTAATATCATCATTAGCACAATCTAAATATGCATCGTTTTCTTCTAAAAACTTTAATATGTTTTCCCAATCATAAACACTTCTTGTTAATCTATCTAATTTTAATACAACAATAGTATTACATTTCTTATCTTTAATATCTTGTAATAGTTCTTCAAATGCTGGTCTATAATTACCAGTTTTAGCACTTATACCAGCATCTTTATAAAGTTTATATATTTCATAACCTTTGTATTCACACATTGCACGAAGTCTTTTTTCTTGCTCTGGTAAACTAAAACCCTCACGAGCTTGATCTTCAGTTGATACACGAATATATAGTCCAGCAATTTTCTTTTCTTCACTCATAAAATCAAATCCTTTCTAATAAAAAAGGTGTCAAAAGTATTAAGGATATTAATACTACTGACACCTTATTAATTCTAAATAATAAAATATAATTAAATTATCTTTCCATCGCATCTATTTAACCCCCTTAAATAGATAGTTTCTCTTGATTGGTTTATATTCTATCACTTTTTAATAAAATGGCAAATATTTGGCTTAAAATCGTTATCTAAAATGGAATTGATAAGTTTTTTTAAATACTTTTAATGTATTCTTCTAAATCTTTAATTAAAATCTTATTACTTAAATTTTCTATATAGATATTTGTTTCATAATTAAATGCTAGAAATGTAATACCTTTAATAATTATTCGATGTGGCTCTACATAAGAGAGATTAGTTCTTTCTATTGTTCTAATTGAACCTTTCTTAATTTCACAATCAGTATTACAAAAACTACATATAAATTCTAATTTCTTTTTAAGTGCTTCTTCAATATCTAAATCTTCTTTAATAATCTTTACCATTAAATCATCTCTTTCTTTTCGCACAACAAAAAATCAATTCCATTTCTAGAATTGATATTTATTAGTAAATTGAACCTAAGTTCAACTAGATTCTCTAATGGTGCGAGAGATGGGAATCGAACCCACACGGCCAAAGGCCAAAGGTGTTTGAGACCTTCGCGTCTACCTATTCCGCCACTCTCGCATAAATCAATTATATCATAAATGAAAAAGATTTCAAACTGAAATCTTTAATTTATTAATACTTTATATATACTGGTGTTCCTACCTCTACTAAATTATATAATTGTTGAACTTTATTATATGGCATATTTACACATCCATGACTACCATTTGTTTTATATATTGTTCCTCCAAAATTATTTCTCCAAGATGCATCATGAAGTCCATATGAATAACCTTTGAATGCTATCCAATAATTTACAAAGCTTACATAATCTGCGCCTCTTAAATGAACATTTCTTGATTTATTTAATACTTTAAAATTCCCAATAGGTGTTGAATTATTATATCCCGTTACTATAGAAGATGATAAAACTAAATTTCCTCGTTCATAATACTCTAATGATTGATTTGTAATAGATATATTTATATAAGCATTTTTGTATTTAGGTTCTACATGTACTTTTATCTTTTCTTCTGAAACATTATTGCTAGAGTCTGTACTAGTTATTTTTATTTCATAATCTCCTTCTTTATTTGTATTTAAGTTAGAAGACACTACTGCCAAGCTAGTTATATCACCATCCACATTATCTACTATCGTATATTTAGGAATTTCAAAATTAGAATACTTATCTATATTAAATTCCTTATCGCCATCTATTGTTATAACCGGTTTTACAGTATCTATTACATGTACTTTTCTTATTAAAGTCTTATCTATTCCTAACAATTTAATATTTAAATTATATATAACATCATAATCACCAAGACTATTTGTATTAACATTTGATGTAACCTGTACTTTTTTACTTATATCATTTTTATTTAATATAGCCCTGCATCCACTATCATTATAATTAGAACCATATTCTACTGCAACTTCATTACTACCATTAATATAAAAATCTACTTTTGAATTTTCAATTGCAAATTTGCAGTAAATTAAGCTTATTACAATTATTGTAAGTATGGCAATTATTACTTTGACTATAAATATTTTCCTTTTATTATTTTTCTGCATATTATACTCACACCTATTATGAGTTTATCATATCACATTTTAAGTAAATTTTATATATTTTTTTATTTTTATATTCTTTTTGCATGTAAAACTACTCTATATTTATTATTATTGGCACATGTGGATAAAGTCAATATACTATCTGTTTCTGAGATTTCTACATTAAAATCTTTTATACTTCTGCTTTTTATAGTAGTTAAAAATTTTTTATACTCACTATCATTATTAAATTGTGTTGTAATATAATAATCTTCGTTTTCTATTTTATATATTGAAAATACTTTATAAATATGTTTCCTTCTTATATCCATATATACAATATCCATATTATCAGTATTGTCATACCATTCTTTATTTAGTATATTTTTTAAGGTTCCAAACATTGATCCATCTCTTCTATTATGACCATATACAACTATATTTTTATCAGTACCATCTAATTTATTTTTATAATCTACAAATAACCAACATGCAGAATTTTTACTTTTATCAAAACTATGATTCAAATAATAATTATTATCACTATATTTAACTACAGGATAAGATATATTAGTATTATTTACCTTTAAATAAAACACTGTATCACTATTTTGACTTTTTAATTTTTTGAAATTTATTTCGTTATTACTTTTTTGAAGTTTAGTTATGTCTTTTAAATTTTCTTGTATAATTTTTATTTTATTATTTTCATTATTCCTCATACCTAACTTCACTCATATAATTAAATCCACTTAAAAAATAATCATATGAATAATCTCTTACTCTATTTTCCATAATATCATTTATGGGTATAAGTGTATAATCTTTTAAAACTACATATTTATAAGTAAATGTTAATACCTCATCATAGTATTTAGTTAACATATTTATCTTAACTGTAGTAGTAACTGTTTTATTTAGATTAGTGTCAAAATAATCCATTATCTCATAAAAGCCTTTATCTGTTTTAAGTATTCTCTCATTGTATATTCTAATAACATTTTCTCCTTCATAATTTCCACTAACTTTATCAACTGATGGATATTCACTGTTATTATATAATAGTCTATATAGAATATTATCTTTTACATAAATGTAATTAGACATAAAATCATAATCAATCTTTTTGCCTAAAAATTTAGTTGAATATTCCCATTTAAGATAATCACTAAGATTATAATTTGCATTTAAATACATATCATAACTATCTCTAACTTTATTATCTACATTTTCATCATGTAAGGTATATAATGTATCATTATAATCATAAAATTTTATATCTGATCCAGCGTTAGGAGTAATATTCATAACCTTAATATTTTTATCTATATCATATACTTTTTTATAGACAAATTCTCCACTATCTAATTTACTAGGATTAAATATATATATAGAATTATTTTTTATGAATGAATATTTACTAAATGAAGTATCTTCTGTTAAAATTTCTCCACCTTTTAATTTTAAATATTCTTTATTTGGATTTTTTTGTTTCAATTCATCTTGTATTGTTTTTACAACTAACGAATCTTCTTGTGGAATACGATCTATTGGCATTGGTTTATTGCTTGCGATAGCAACTATAACAGTTATAATAACTATTAATATAACAATTGCTATAATTCCATAAATTATTTTTTTATTTTTCATATTACACCTATTTTTCAATGTAACCACTTGTTTTTTGCGTATACATATCATCCGTTATTGATTTATATCTTTCACCATCATATTCATCGGTAAATCCATTATATGCTTTATATATTTCATTAGTTTCAGTATCGTAAACTCTTTCGTATCCTAAAGTTGCATCACTTTGTTTTTGACTCATTATATCAAAAGATTTATTTCTTTTATTCCATGAATCCATTATTCCATCACTTATTTGATTACCTATTGCTCTAATTTGTTGAAAATTCTTCATTACTGTATCTTGTTCGTTATTAAATCCATTTATAAATGTATCAGTAAATGAAAGTGAAGAACAAATAGTATTTAGTGTTTCCTCCCAATCAATAAATTCATCTTTAGGGGCAGTAATAAAAATTGCATCATATACATTTAAGTATTGTATATCTATTTGTTTACCTGACATTATATTTTCATATACATAATAAGAACCTACATCATATACATAAGCTGTAAAAATTCCTTCGCATTCTTTTCCATTTGCATCTTTAAAGGTTGCTCTAAGCATATCTCCACCTAAACTTCCTTTACCTAAGTTTTCACTTACAGTAAAATCATTTAATGTTGGAAATGTAAATGCAGCAGTATTATTTAGAGTACCTAAATCATTAAAAATTTTGTAAAATCCTTCTGTATCTTTAGTAGCTATTACACTAGTTTTAGCAAATTGATTATTAGGATAATATTTTTGTTGCCATTTTTTTGCATCTTCTGATTTGTTATACCCTTCTGTTTTCATATTAAAGAAAAACTGATAGGCTTCATTATTTGGATCATACACTTTAATAGTATAATGAATATAATCTCCTAATGTATCAACTTTCCATCCTTTAGGTTTTTTAATAGAAAATTCATTTGTTTTATAATCTTCTAACTCTATTTTGCTAACTTCATTTTTTCTTATTTTTACTTTATCTTTATTTGTTACATTTTTAATTATATTATCTCCACCTTTAAATATCTTTGGAATAACAAATATACCAAGTAATAAAATAATTACTATTGACATCACAATTATTATAATATTTTTTCTATCTTTCATACTCACTTATCTCCCTATATATTTTCATTATATCAAAATCATATATAATAAATAGCGACTTGTCAAACTTATCAATGATTTTTTTGACAAGTTTTTACTTAATAACATTTATATAGTATAATTATTTTAGAGGTGAAAATATGAACTTTAAAGATATATTAAATGAATATATAGAAAAAATTAATTGTAGTTCTAAAGAATTATCAAACATTTCTAACATATCAGAATCTGTTATAAGTAGATATAGAAGTGGTGAAAGAACCCCAAAGGAAAATAGTGAACAAATTAATAAATTAATAGACGCGATTTATGAGTTAGCTAATAATAAAGATATTAAAGTTGATAAAAAAGAAATTAGAGAAAATTTAAATAAATCTGTTACAAAAGAAAATAACTTTGATTATGATTCATTCAGTAAAAATTTTAATCAATTAATAAATATTTTAAAAATAAATATCAATGATATATCCAAATTTATAGCATTTGATTCATCACATATTTCTAGAATTAGATATGGAAAAGCAAGACCATCTGATCCTATATCTTTTAGTAAAAAAGTATGTGAATATATTAAATATAAATATACAGATACTGATAGTAAAAAAAAATTATGTACTGTTTTAAATTGTGAAGAAAAAAACTTATTTGAAGAATTATATAAATTTCTTATAAATAATAATAAAAACTCTAAAAACTACATTAATGGCTTTTTAAATAATCTTGATGATTTTAATTTAAATGACTTTATTAAAGCTATTAAGTTTGATAAATTAAAAGTTCCAACTATTCCATTTTATAAAACAAAAAGTAAACACTATTATGGTATTGAAGAAATGAAAAAAGGAGAAATTGATTTCTTTAAAAATACAATTTTTTCTAAAGAAAATAATGATATATTCATGTGTAGTGATATGCCTATGGAAGATATGGCAAAAGACATTAACTTTGGAAAAAAATGGATGTTTATGATTGCGATGAGTTTGAAAAAAGGATTACATTTAAACATTATTCATAATTTAGATAGACCATTTAATGAAATGATGCTTGGACTTGAAAGTTGGATTCCTATCTATATGACTGGGCAAGTATCTCCTTATTATTTAAAAGATGTTAAAAATAATATTTATAATCATTTAAATTATGTATCTGGTGCTTGTGCATTAGAAGGAGAATGTATAAAGGGATTCCATAATAAAGGAAAATACTATTTAACAACAAATAATAAAGAAATAAGTTATTATATGGAAAAATCCAAATTACTTTTAAAAAAAGCTAATTCACTTATGGATATATATACTATTGATAATAAAAATTCTTATGATATATTTTTAAATAATGAATATAAAACTAATTCTGATAGAAAAAGATATTTATCTAGTTTACCACTTTTCACTATGAGTAATTCATTACTAAAAAAAATACTTAAAAGAAACAATTTAAATGATAACGAAATAAAAGAAATAATAGAATATAAAAAAAATGAAGAAAAAATCATAACAGAATTATTAAATAAAAATGTTATTACGGATAATATTTATATTGAAACAAAAGATGATTTTATTAATAATGAAATATATCTTAGTCTTGAAAATTTATTTACAGATAAAAAAATAAAATATGAATATAATGAATATTTAGAGCATTTAGAAGAATTAAAAAATTTTAAAAATAAAAATTATAAAGTAACTTATATTGAAAACAGAACATTTAAAAATATAACTATTACTATTTTAGAAAAAAATTTTGTTTTAATATCTAAAAATGCTAACCCTGTAGTACATTTTGTAATTAAACATCCTAAATTAATTGATGCGATTAACAATTTTAATCCTATTGTAAAAGAATAAAAACTATAGCTATTATAGTTTTTTTATTATCTTTAACATAATATTTAATAAAATTTAATTTAACTTATTCTATAATGACCTATAATATCATTACGATATTCTAATATATCTTCTTCATAATATCTTTGATAAGGATTAGCATGATGAATTATAAAAGGAATACCTTTTTTATTTCTCTTATCAGATACTATGCCAATATGATTTTTAAATACAACAATATCTCCACCTTGCCATTCTTTTATTTTATTAATATCATTTGTTAAAACGATCGCATTATTATCTAAATATACTTTTAAATTTTGTACTCTTCTAAAATCAATATTTTTATCTATAACATCAATATCATATAAATTTCTATTTGATTTTATATGTTCATTTACTAAATTCATTAAATCATAACCTGCACCAATTAATGCAAATGCAACAACATCTGTACATACACCATATTCATCATTAGGATACCCTGTATCATAATATTTACTTTTATATTTAGGATTTGTTTTTATATAATCCCTTGCATGATTTAATATATCAGTTTGATCATCTATACCATCATTATCTTTATCAGTTTTACTTATATAAGTCTTAATATTAAAATCTTCATTAGTATATTTTTTATGTGGAATATAATTTAAGGTATATAAAATAATAATTAAACTGAGAATAAAAATTATACTTAATATAATTAGAATTATTTTTTTCATAATTAAAACCTCTTCAACTACTTTCATTTATTGCTATTATAACATAAAAGAAAGCAGTTTTTTATAAAAAATGCTTTCTTATTAATTATCTTCAAGTATTATTTGACCATCCATAATTGGTATATTTGGGAAACTAGCATCCATTAATGTAAAGTTTCTCTCAGGAGCAGTTGGATTTTCTATTTCAACAACTTGTGATTCTGTTGTCATAACAGTTGATTTAACTACAGTATCAAATGTATGTCCTCCATCACCAGATATTTGCTTATAATATATTGTAATATTTCCTGATGCAGAAAATGGGACATTATTAAATACAGCATTACCATCTTGATTGGTTACTATTTCTGATCCTATTACATTTCCTACATTATCAGTTCTAACAAATTTTGCACCAACAATTTGTACACCAGTATCAGGATTTCCAGTATCTGTAACATGAAGTGTTAAAGTTCCTTTAGCACTTATAGTAAATGCATATGTATCAGTACTATCTATAATATCAACACTTGTTGGATTTAAAGTTGAAACATCATAACCTTCTACAACAGCAGTGGCCTTATATTTTCCTGTAACAAGTTCAATACTTCCTTTACCATTTGTTATTGGGATTGTATGTCTTGCCATAATATTATCTTTCCTCCTTCTATTTTCATATTAGGATAATTTTTATCCTTTAATAAAACTGTAATAAGATATTCTTTTCTTTTATTATTACCAATATTTATACAATAAGTTTTATTACTTTTTGCTATTAAAGGTACTATTATTATTACTAAATTAGAATATATTATTAATCTATAAACCTCATTATCACATATTGGTATCTTTATTTTTCCAAAATTATCAGTCATTCCCTCAAAAACAATCTTATTACATTTATCCTTTAACTTAACTTTTATATTATTTGACTTTATACTCTCATTACCACATAATTTAATATAAATATAATCCTTTTTCATAACTCACCTCATTACAATATATTTTATGAACTAATTTTATTTTTTGTAAAGGCATTACTCTTCTATACTCCATATTATTAAAGTCGAGTAATCTTCATCCTCAAGTAAATTATTACTTGGTTTTAAAAATAATCCTTTATCAATTGAAAAGGTAACATTACTTACACTTACATTTCCACCATTATCACTTGATTCAAATATCATCTCTTTATTTGTTTTTAATAATATTTCTTTATTATCAAATTTTTTAAAAAATAATGAATCTACTAATATTTTTCCTTCTTTTTCTATCATTGGATTTGTAAAATATAAATATAATTTCCAATTAGAACTATTAACTCTACTATCAACAACAGTTATTACTGTTTTATTTTTTTTAGGTAAAATAATTGGATTCAGAGAAGATGGTATCATATTAAATGGAATATTTTCTGTTACTTTTAAAAGAGTTAATTCTCCCATAAATGGTACTGTAACTTTTCTTTCGTTATAGCAACTATTTAAACAAGATGTTATTTTAACATTTGTATTATCAGGTATAACATCATCAATACTTGCTTCAAATAAGCCATTTTCATCTGCTTTAGCTGTTAGAGTTTTATTACTATATTCTATCTTAACATCCGAATATGGTATAGTATGACCAGATATAGCATTTATAGAATCATTAATTGGATGAATATTTGTTTTTATTAGTCCTATAGTTAATATCTTTATATTTTGAAATTTAAAACTATTTATATCTGATAATGAACCTAATTCACTTTCTGTAAAATTATGTGATGTTACTGTTGTACTATCTTTATTAAAGATACCTGTAATTTGTGCTGGATTATTCTCTTTATACCAATAAAAAGCAGGTGTATCATCAATTGTGCAAGCATCAATATAATCAAGAGCATATATCCACATATTTATTCTGCTAAATTTAAATATAAAATCAACAGGATTATTTGTATATATAACATTTGCTTTTTTTGTATATATATTTATATATTTTGGATTATCTAAGATAAATTTTTGATTTGTACCTTTAAAATAAATATTATAATTATCAGTTGGAGTATTCATATACGTATTTATTACTGATAAGCTTGCGCCTTCTTTAACCGTAAAATTACCAAATACATTCCACATTGGAACTCTTTGATGACTTTTTTCTATAAATGTAAATTTTGCCATTTCTTCTATTAAAACATTTCTAGCACCATGCGTTGTTGTTATTGCAAATCCATTACCAGTAGTTAAAAGGAATTCTGCTCCATGACCTACTATTAAATCTAATCTATTAGTTCCATTCATAAGTTCTTTATCAGTTGTTATATTAACATTACTATTAGGAATAATTTTAATATAAGATGGTATAACATCATTAAAAAAGAAAACAGTATTTTTATTTGAACTACTTGAAATTGTTGTATTTCCTCCTATTAAAATTCTATTAGAATCACATACTTTTTGCGCTGATACACTATTAGTATCTTTTACATTTATAATAGAATCAATAATTTTAGTTGTTCCATAATAATTACATGAAAGTTCTATTCCATTAAAATTTATATTATTATATTCTACTACTACACTAGAATAATTTGGATGAGATGGAACATATATTACCCCATAACCATGTGAAGATACTATATTCATATTTTTTAATATAATTTTTTTATTAGTAGTACTTACCTTTATAACTTCTGATTCTAAACTCAAATTGTTTGTATAAGTATATTTAACGTTATTATAAGTCCCATCAATAATAACTTTGCTTTTTTTATTATTTATAACAAATCCACTTGTTACTGTAATATCATTACCTAAATATACATAATTATAGTTATTTTCTTCACTTAATACTTGTTTCAATTCATCATTATTATTTACTACAACAGTATTATCATTTATTATTTGCATATTATCACTTTCCTTTACTATAAGTTATTCACTAAATAAAACTTAGCATAATTAATTCATAACAAAAAGAGTAGAATTTTCTACTCTTAATGTATTTTTATAACACTTAACATTGCATTTGTACTTCCATTAAATGATATATTGACATTCATAGATGATTTTACATTTAATGTAATAAGATCATCTTTATTAAGTGATACAATTGTTGAACTATTTATACAATTAACTATTTGTGCTTGAAATTCACTAGTTGTATTAGTGGCAGGTAAAAGTAAATCATTTGCCTTTACAGACATAGTTAATGAACACTCTTCATTTGTTCCACCGCATAATGTATAAGAAACAAGATAAACTCCGCTTTCTTTTATTTTAATTGAATTATTATCAGGATATTCAGTAAATAACGCTACTCCCTTTTCTGGTAAAGGAATCACTGTATCTGTTGCTTGTGGTAAAGTTATTTGTGTTTCTGCCATTAAATATCGCATTCCATAAGAAGATGTAAATTCTGTTCCAGGTGGACCTGCAGGACCTTGTGGTCCCCTTGGTCCAGTTTCTCCTTGTTCTCCTTTTTCTCCTTTTGGAATAAAAAATGCTAAATGATGTACCCAATTTTCAAAAGTATCCATAACTTCTGCTGGTTCGCCTGGCTCAATAGTTTCTGTTTCATCTATTGCAATATGTTCTGTTCTACCAATTTCACCAGGAAGTCCTCTTGGTCCAGTTTCTCCTTGTTCTCCTCTTGGCAATTTAAAATCTAAAACTACATCTATTGGTGTACCACTGTTTACAACTTCTGCTTCTTCATTTGGTTCAATAGTTTCAACATTACCAATTTGAATAGTTGCTGGTCCTTGATCTCCTTTTTCACCTTTTATTCCTTGTGGTCCAATATCTCCTTTTTCTCCTTGCGGTCCTGGAATCCCTTGTGGTCCAATTTTACCTTCTATACCTTGTTCTCCTCTAGGTATTTTAAAATTCAAAATAACATCTTCATCTGTTCCTACATTTTCTACCTTAGCTTGTTCTTTATTTTCTACTGTTTCTATAATACCAATTTTTATAGTTGAAGGTCCCTGAATTCCTCTTTCACCTTGAATACCTTGATCACCTTTTGGTCCGGTTGGCCCTTGTATATAACATTTTTTACATTTTTTATTTTCTTCATCTATTTTTTTCTTTATTTTTTCGAAATCATCATTACAATTATTATACATTTTTACCTCCTTTTTACATTATATTAATTAATTGAACATTTATGATTGACAAAAAAAGTACTTTTTAACTATAAAAAAACTATAAAGTTTTTTAGCTTTATAGTCTTATTTAACTAATTCTTCTAATTTTTTAGCAAGCATTTCTCTGCTCATGGCTGGATTTGCTTTACCTCTAGTTTTCTTCATTACTTGTCCTACAAAGAAATCTAATATTCTAGGATTTTCTGGATTATAAGTTTTTGCTTGATCTAAATTTTCTTTAATAACTTCATCAATAACACTTTCAATTTCTGATAAATCTGTTATTTGCATCATACCTTCATCTTTAACTACTTGTTTAGGTGATTTTTTATCTTCTAAGCATTTATAGAATACATCTTTACCTTGTTTACTAGATATTGTTTTTGATTCTATTAAATCAATTAATTCTTTTAAATCTTCTTCTGTCATAGAAAAATCTTTAATTGATATTTCATTTGTATTTAAATATGAAAGTATCATACCATTTATCCAGTTTGCTGCTTGTTTTACATCACAACCAATTTCTACTGTTTTTTCAAAATAATCACTAATTGGTCTTTCTTTAACTAATATATTTGAATCATATTCACTAAGACCATATTCATTCATATATTTTTTCTTTCTGTCATAAGCAAGCATTGGAATACTTTCTCTTATTTCATCAAGCCATTCTTTGCTTAATTTAAATTTTGGAATATTTGGTTCAACAAAATACTTATAATCAACAGCATCAACTTTACTTCTCATTGAAATTGTTGTACCTGATTCTTCGTCCCATCTTCTTGTTTCTTGAACAACTTTATCATATTCTCCATTATCTTTTAAATGACTTTGTCTTTTGATTTCATAATTAATCGCATCTCTTACTCCACCAAAAGAGTTAACATTTTTAATTTCTACTTTTGTTCCCCAATTATTAGGATCATTTTCATCTTTATCAGGATCCATAATAGATACGTTTACATCACATCTAAGTTGTCCTTTTTTACTATCTGCTTCAGATATATCTAAGTATTGATAAACACTTCTCATGTGTTCTAGAAAAGCAACTGCTTCATCTGATGAATGAAAATCTGGTTCTGTTACAAGTTCAAGAAGTGGTACACCTGCCCTATTATAATCAATTGTAGTTGTATCAAATAAGTGTTCTGAAGATGCAGCATCTTCTTCTAAGTGTAAATTATTTACTCTAACACTTTTTTCTTCACCATTACATTCATATTCTACATGTCCATAAATACCTACTGGAATTGGTTTTGTTTCTTGTGTTAATTGAAATCCTTTTGGTAAATCTGGATAATAGTAATTTTTTCTTTCAAAATACATATATTCAGGTTGTGAACAATTAAGTACCATACTTGTCATTAAAGCCATTCTTACAGCTTCTTTATTTACAACTGGAAGAATTCCAGGAAAAGCCATATCTACTGGTCTTATATTAGAATTTGGTATTTGTGAGTAATCATTTTTTGCACTTGAAAATACTTTTGAATTTGTTTCACTTATTTCACAGTGCATCTCTAAACCTATTTTTGCTAAATACTTACTCATTTTTTTCACCTCCTGCGATTTGTCCTTTATAAGGCATTGAACTTTCTAAAGCATATGCAATATTTAAAACATTAGCGTCATCATAACAATTACCTGTAATATTTACACCTACTGGCATATTACTTACAAATCCATTTGGTATTGTTATAGATGGGAATCCACCAAAATTACCTATTTGAAGGTGTTCTTCTAATATTTCTGTATCTTTAGTTAAGATATCTTTTGAACCATCTAAGTGTTTTGCTGGTCCTGATCCAACTGGAAGGATTACAGCATCATAATCTTTAAATAATTTCTTCCATTCATCTACAACAAGTCTTCTTACTCTTTGTGCATTTCTAAAATATCTTTCTTGATTTTGTGATTGAAGTACATATGAACCAATTACAAATCTTCTTTTTATAAGTGGTGAAAAACCTTGTGTACGATAATTTTTTACCATTTCTATCCAGTTTTTACCTTCTGCTCTAGGTCCAAATATTATACCTGTTAAGTTAGACATATTACTTGTTGCTTCAGCACATGATATAACAACATATACTGCTGGTACAGCACTTAATAATGTTTTATCTACTGATACTTCATCTACTTCAAAACCTAGTTCTTTTGCTTTTTCAATTGTCTTCATGAAATTACTTAAATGTTCTTTTAATTCATCAGTTGCATTTGGATAATTATTTATATCACATATTTCTTTTACATAACATAATTTTTTACCCTTTACGTTACCAGTTATAGATTCTCTTAAATGTATATCACTTGAATCCCAACTAGTCATATCATTTTTATCTATACCTTTCATTTCATCAACTACTATTGCAGCATCTTTTACACATCTTGTAAGTACTCCAAGGTGATCTAAAGATGATGCGAATGGGAATAATCCATATCTACTAATCATTCCATATGTTGGTTTATATCCTACTATACCACAGTAAGCTGCTGGTTTTCTTATTGAATCTCCTGTATCTGATCCTGTTGCATATGGATAGACACCTGCTGCTACTGCTGCTGCAGATCCAGATGAAGATCCTGCACACATTCTTGTTTTATCCCATGGATTAGTTACTACACCAGTATGACATGTTGTTCCTGTTCCACCCATACCAAATTCATCCATAGCTGTTTTATTTATAAGTACAGCTCCTGCATTATTTAATTTTTCTACAGCAGTTGCATTAAAAAATGGTACATAATCTTTAAGTGTATTAGATGATCCAGTTGATAATATTCCTTTTGTAGAATAGTTATCTTTAAGACCATATGGAATACCACTTAATAAATTATCAGTTACTTCTTTTTCTTCAATATTATCTAATATTGTTACAAATGCATTATTTTCTTCTTCTACTTTTTTAGATAATTCTAATGATTCATCTATTAATTCTCTTTCTGTTACTTTACCTTCTTTTAAAAGTTCATGTAATTCTTCAATACTCTTATTCATATATTTCATTTTATTCCACCACCTTTGGAACTTCTACTTCTCTACCATTATGCATATCACAGTTTGATAGTAAGTCATCTATTGGTACTGATTCTTCAGCTACATCTTCTCTAAGTTCATAAACGAAATCATCTAAAGTATGTGTCATTGGTTCAACTTTTTCAATACCTTCTATTTCATTTATTGTATTTATTGTTTCATCTATTATCTCAAATTCATCTAATACCATTTGGTTTTCTTCGCTCGTTAAACCAATTAGTAATTTATCTGCATAGTCATCTACCATTTCTTTTGTAAATTTTGTACTCATGCTAATCCTCCTTTTGTTTTCTTAACACTAATCCCTCTTCTTGACTTGATATTTCAATATTATTTTTTTCTTCAGAAAAAGATTGATTTTCTCTTTCTTGTTTTATTCTCTTTAAAGCTTCTAATATAATTTTTTCTTGTTTTATGTGATTTTTATATTCTTCAATACTATCAGTATTATCTTTAATTTTTTGTTCACTATCTTTTATAAGTTCATCAAGATTTTCATTATTGTCTTGTTTTTCTAAGTCTTTTTTTATTTCCTTTTCGAATTTTAATCTTTGTTCATATGATTTAACATCTAATAATACATGATTTTCTTCATAAACTAGTATCTTTGCTTCTTTTAATGCTTTTTCAACTTCCATCATATCTAAAGATAAATCTACATATGGGTATTTTTCTTTTATTTGTAATTTTGTTTTTTTTGTACTATTTTTGTCTGATAAATACAGATATACAAATTCTGCAACAACTACAGAAAGCATAGAAGGTGGTACAAATTCAAAATTACCTGTTGATAGAGAAATACTTGAAATAACAAACATAGCTATAAGGAATGAAACTCCAAAAAACATTAATATCTTTGTTTTTGTTTTATCACTTACCCACCCTTTTTTATATGCTGCATATAACTCAACATACCCCTTATAATTATTCTCGTTTATTTCTAAATGTTTTTCTTTTTTCATGCTAATCCTCCTTTTGTTTTCTTAACACTAATCCCTCTTCTTGACTTGATATTTCAATATTATTTGTTTCTTCAGAATTATTTGTTTCTTCAGAAAAAGCTTGATTTTCTCTTTCTTGTTTTATTCTTTTTAAAGCTTCTAATCTAATTTTTTCTTGTTTTATATTATCTTTATATTCTTCCATACTATCAGTATTTTCTTTTATTTTTTGTTCACTATCTTTTATAAGTTCATCAAGATTTTCATTATTGTCTTTTTTTTCTAAACCTTCTCTTATTTCTTTTTCGCTTTCTAATCTTTGCACATATGATTTAACATCTAATAATACATAATTTCCTTCATAAACTAGTATCTTTGCTTCTTTTAATGCTTTTTCAACTTCCTTCATATCTAAATCCAAATCTACATATGGATATATTTTTTTTATTTTTAATTTTTTTCTTTTCTCATTAATATTATCTGAAAAAAGTAGATATCCAACACCCACAGTAACCGAAGCAGCTGATAAAGATAACGTAAGTACAGTATTAAAATTTGTTATATTTGCTATAATAGAACTACCAATAACCATAATTCCTACACCTATTAACGTTTTTTTTATAAATTTTATAAATTCTTTATTTTCATCAGTTGTCATTGGCATCAAGTATGTTTCATATAACTCAACATACCCCTTATAATTATTCTCGTTTATTTCTAAATTTTTTTCTTTTTTCATATTAGTCCTCTTCTATATCAATTTTTATTCCTAATTCCTCTAATTGTTCATCATCAAGTACACTTGGTGAACCCATCATATTATCTGCACCTGATGCACTTGCTGGGAATGCTTGAACTTCTCTTAAGTTTGGTTCATCATTTATAAGCATTAATATTCTATCTATTCCAGGAGCCATACCTCCATGAGGTGGTACACCATATTTAAATGCTGTAAATAAACTATTAAATCTCTTTTCAACATCTTCTTTTGTATATCCTACTACTTCAAATCCTTTTACTAATGAATCTAAATCAGTATTTCTAATTGCTCCTGATGCCATTTCGTTACCATTACATACAAAGTCATATTGGTAAGCAAGTATATCATCAATATTTTCTTTTTCATATTCTTTTATACCATTATGTGGAAGTGAGAATGGATTATGACAGAACTCATATTTTTTAGTTTTGTCATCATATTCAAACATAGGGAAATCATTAACAATACATAATTCTAATTTATTAGGATCAATTAATTCTAATTTTCTTCCTAGTTCATCACGAATAAGTCCAGCAAATTTTCTTGCTACATTAAGTCTCTTATTTGCAATAAAGAACATTACGCTGTTTTCTTTCATATTAAATTCTTTTATTAAGTTTTCTCTTTCTTCTTCACTTAAGAATTTATCAATAGGTCCTTTTAGACTTCCATCACTCATAAGTGTGATATATCCAATACCAGGCATTCCTATACTACTAGCATAATCAACTATTTCATTAAACCAACTATTTGGTTTTGTTCCTATATCATCTACTACTATTACCTTAATAATACTTCCTTTAAATGGTCCAAAACTAGTATGTTCTAATACTTTACTAGCATCTTTTATTATAAGTGGATTTCTAAGATCTGGTTTGTCTGATCCATATGAATCCATTGCTTCTTTGTAAGCTATTCTTCTAAATGGACGAGGTGATACTTCTTTATTAGAAAATTTAGAAAATACATCATAGAATATTTCTTCACCAACTTCTAAAACGTCATCTTCTGTTACATAACTCATTTCCATATCTAATTGATAAAATTCTAGTGTTCTATCTTTTCTACTATCTTCATCTCTAAAACAAGGCGCTACTTGGAAATATTTATCTACTCCACCAACCATTAATAATTCTTTATATATTTGTGGTGCTTGTGGTAATGCATAAAATTTACCTTTAAACTTTCTAGATGGTACTACAAAGTCTCTTGCTCCTTCTGGTGATGATACAGTAAGTATTGGTGTTTGTACTTCTGTAAAACCTAAATCATACATTTTATTTCTTAAATAATGAAGTACATCACTTCTAAGTTTAATATTATTTGATATTTTTTTACTTCTCATATCAAGATAACGATATTTAAGTCTAACTTCTTCATTTACTTCCTGCATTCCATCTATTTCAAATGGTAATGTATGTGCTTTTGGTGATAATACTTCTAAACTTTCACATTTTATTTCTATTTCACCTGTTAATAGTTTTGTATTAACTGTTTCTTCATCTCTTCTTATTACTTCACCAGTAACTTTTATAACAGTTTCTTTGCTTACTCCTTCTAACATACTTTCATCATGTACTACAACTTGTGTAATTCCAGCATGATCTCTTAAATCTAAGAACATTACTCCACCATGGTCTCTTATTGTTTGTACAAAACCAGATAAAACTACATTTTTACCTAAGTCATTAATTGTAAGTTCACCACAAGTGTTAGTTCTATACTTATTTACTTTCATTTTCATTCTCCTCCTATAAAATAAAAAAACAGTTATCATCCCTAAAAATTAAAGGGACGAATAACTGTTATATCCGTGGTACCACCCAGTTTATCATATTTCTATGATCACTCATTAAAGAATAACGCATCTTTTCTCTCGCGCTTTTTCCTACTATTATTTCAGAAAAAGAACTCCGAAGTGTTCTTTCATATTAATATCAGTATCCATTTTCACCATTTAGGACTCTCTTTTAAAGCATCTTAATATTACTTTTCTTCATCAACGTTTTTGACTAGTAATATATTATCATAAGTAAAAATCATTGTCAATCATATATAGTATATGTATTTACATTAATTTCTATCATTTTTTATATCCTTTTTCCAGCATCTAAAATAAAATTAGATATTATTAAGTTATTTTATCCTCATTACTTAAATATACTATAAACTAACAATAATTTTTACTATTATATATATTCTCTATTAAAATGATAAAATCCTCTAAATTTATAATAAAAGATAAAATAAATTAATATTTTATCTAAAACAATTGTCTTCTTTTAAACGTTTTTATAAGTTTTTTTGTATTAGTACTATCTTCTAAATTTAAATTAAGACTTGCTTTATCCACAAATATATTATTTTCTTCTGTAGGTTTTATTCCTAATATTTGCTTTTCTTTTATCCAATAATAATTATCATTTTCAAGTCCTATAAGGATTTGGTTTTCAAAAGTGTCAGAAATATTATTTATTTCAACCCCTTCTATCATAGATCCTATCTGAAAAAGTGAAACAATTGAAATATCTCCATCTTTAAGATAATCAAAAAATCTATTTTTCATACAAACTTTTACTGTACCTATGTATAATTTTGCCATTATTCCATCTCCTATAGAAATTATCACAACAAATTTACATTACACTTATTATTTTCTAACAAGAGTCATGCTTAAACTTCTTTCTTGGTTATTTTTATGTAAATTTGAATTAAGACTATTTTCATCTACAAATATATTATTTTCTTCTGTAGGTTTTATTCCTAACATTCTATTTCCTATTATCCAAAAATATTTATCATTTCCTAATCCAATAAGGAGTTGATTTTTATAAGTTTTAGAAAGATTATTTATAGGGAACCCCCATTTCGTATATAAAGTTTTAATTTCAGAGAAAAAGGTAGTGTCTCCATCCTTACAACATTCTCTAACTCTATTTTTCTTGCAAATTTTTACTGTTCCTATACATAATTTTTTCATTATTTCATCTCCTAAAAATTTTATTAATATTATAACAAAAACTAAATTAATGTCAATAATTTAATTCTTATATATTTTAGCAATTAATTCTGAAATTTTTATTCCGTCCATTGCGCTAGTTGTTATCCCACCAGAATAACCAGCACCTTCTCCTATAGGATAAATTCCATCTATATTACTCATTCCGTTTTCATCTCTTACTATTCTAATTGGTGATGATGTTCTTGTTTCAACACCTGCTAAGATAGCATCACCACTATTAAATCCATCTATTTTATTATCAAAATAATTAATTGCTTCTTTTAAATCATTATTTATAAATTCTGGAAATATATCATTTATATTAGCAAATTTATAATTACCCTTAAATATTGGTTTTACGCTTTTAAATTTTTTTGAAATAGTATTGTTTTCGTAATCTGAAAATAATTGAACCGGAATTAAACCATTACCAATATTATATGCTTTTTCTTCTAAATGTCTTTGAAAATTCATACCATCAAATATATTATTACCAAAATCTTTATTTGATACTTGAACAACTATCGCACTATTTGCGTTTTCTTCATCTCTTTTATGATTACTCATTCCATTTATTACTAAATGATTTTCTTCACTTGATGCATTTACTACAAATCCACCAGGGCACATACAAAATGAATATACTCCTCTTCCATCTATGCAAGTATGAGTTAATTTATAATCTGCATTAGGTAAATACTTACTATATTTTCCGTATTGTGATTTATTAATTATATCCTGTTTATGTTCTATTCTAACTCCTACCGCAAATGGCTTTTGAATCATATTAATACCTTTTTCATAAAGCATTTTAAATGTATCTCTAGCACTATGACCTAATGCTAAAATAAGTGTTTCACATTTCATTTTTTCTTTATCATTTATAACTATATCTGTTACTTTATTATTATTTATAACTATATCTGTAAGACAAGAATTGTAATAAAATATTCCACCCATATCTATAATTTTATTTCTCATATTTATTATTACATTTCTAAGTAAATCAGTACCAATATGCGGTTTATTTTTATATAGTATATCACTTGGTGCCCCGCATTCTACAAATATCTCAAATACTTTTTTCATTCTATAATTTTTATCTTTAACAAGTGTATTTAATTTACCATCAGAAAAAGTTCCTGCACCACCTTCTCCAAATTGTACATTAGAATTTTTATTTAATTTACCAGTTTTCCAAAAGTTTTCTATAGTTTTTACTCTATCTTCTACTTTTTCTCCTCTTTCTATAATTATAGGCTTATAACCACTT
The DNA here is from genome assembly GCA_934141145.1 of uncultured Bacilli bacterium. Taxonomy (GTDB): domain Bacteria; phylum Bacillota_I; class Bacilli_A; order RF39; family UBA660; genus CAG-433. Next base: position 5,938 of record CAKPCA010000015.1, on the reverse strand, counting down.
TTAGAAAGCAGATATGCTGAAAATAATCCCGCTGGGCCACTTCCTACAATTATAGGTCTTTCTTTCATTTGTTTAGTCCCTGTTATTTCAAATTTATAACTTTCATCTTTTGGAACATATACATCTTTATTTTTTAGTAATTTATTTTCTAAATTAGTTTCTATTTCTACTTCATAAATATAATTTACTTCTCCTCTAGCATCAATGCTCTCTTTAATTATTTTTAAATTATGTATATCTTCATCTTTTATATTTAATTTTTTACTTGTACATTTTTTTATATTTTCTAAAGAATTATCATCTATATTTACTTTTACTTGTCTTACTCTAATCATTTTATATCCTTTCCTGAAAGATATCCAGAAATAAATGCAAATGTTAAATTATATCCACCACAATCACCATTTACATCAAGCATTTCACCTATTATATATAAGTTTTCATTTATTTTTGACTTCATACTTTTTATATCAATTTCATTTAATGGTACACCGCCCATACATATTTGTGCTTTATCAAATGGTCCTTTTTCTTTTATATCAATTCTAAAACTAGTTAAATTTTCTTTTAATAAATCTTTTTCTTTTTTAGATAGTTCATAAAAATACTTTTCTTCATTTATATTACATCTTTTAATTATAGCTAGTATTATTTTTGGATTTAATATTCCATTTAATATTTCTTTTACTCTTTTATTATTATTTTTAAGCATAAAATCATCATATTCTTCTACTTTTATAAATGGCATAAAATTAATTCTTACATTATTATTTTTAGTAACTAAATAACTTAAATTAAATGTACAAATTCCAGATACTTCATTTTTAACAAATTGTACTTCACCTATTTCTTCTTTTAATAATTCATCAAAGTGATATAAGGATATTTTAGCATTTGCTCTTACTCCTGAAATTATATTTAATATTTTATCATCTGAACATAAACTTACAAGTGCTGGTTTTACTTCATTTATAGTGTGTCCTAATTTTTTAACAAGACCATATCCAAATCCATCTGATCCTGTTTTTGGATATGCTTTAGAGCCTGTACTTATTATTAGTTTATCAAAATGTTTATCATTATTAATAGTAAACTCATTATTTTTATAGTCTACACTCTTTACATCATAATTACATATTAATTTTATATTTGATTTTAAAACTTCAGTCACAAGTGCATTTTTTATGCTTATTGCCATATTTGAATATGGATAATAATAACCATCTTTTATTTTAGGAACAATACCAATACTGTCATAAAAGCAACATAATTCTTTTGTATTTTCTTTTGTAATAATTTCTTTCAAATATTCTTCATTTTTAGAGTGATAATGTTTTATATTTTGATCACTATTAAAGTAATTACATCTACCACTACCTGTTATTAAAAGTTTCTTAAGTATATCATTATTCTTTTCTAAAATAGTTACTTTATTACCATTTTTACTTGCATATATTGCACTTATTACACCTGATACTCCTCCACCTATTATTCCAATATTACTCATAAATTTACTCCTTTTTTTGTTTAACTACAATATACCATATTTTAACAAAAATATAAAGAAAACGATAAAGAAATCTTTATCGCTAACTATTTATTTTATATGAATATATTTTATTTTTACCTTGTCTAATTTTTTGAATTTGTTCACTAAGAACACCTCTTGTATAATATACAGAACCTTCTAAATCTATTTCATCATCCATAAATTCATATTTTTTCTTACTATGTTCCCATTCATCTTTATATTTATTTACAAACTCTTTTGATAAGAATTCTGTAGTTAAATCGTCTTTATTTACATACCCACTCATATCTATAATTTTTTCAAAAAAATATGAAAATAAATCTAAATCATAATTTCCACCATGAAGTTGATATACATCGTATAAATCTTTAACTCTTGTATTTAAATTATAAAGTTTATTCTTTTTTATTATTATATATAATTTTTCTGCAAGAATTTCTTCAATTGATGGCACAATTACTTTGTACTCTTCATCACCAGTAAATATTTTAGGAACAGTTTTTAATTCTTTTTTAAATATAAAAGGATAATTTTCTCTATAATCAATACCAATTGGATGATTAATTTTACCATATTTTGCGGCTATTGGAATTTTTATTATTCCTGTGGTAGTTTTCTTTAATTCCCCTCTTAACAAAAAATTTATACCATCATTTTTGTCACACATACCTTCAATTAAAATTAATAATGGTTCATGATGCTCTTCTTTACTTGCTAAATCTATATCTGTTATTGGTCTAACTATTTTCTCAAGCTGAACTAACTGAGCAAAACTTCCTTTTACAATCATTTCATTATTTTCATTATAATTTGCAACACTTTTTAATAATATTCTTGAAAAATATGTATTATAGGTATTATTAATACTTATTCCTAGTCTTTCTGATTCTTTTTTTAAAAATGCCTTTAGTTTTCCTTCATTTATTATTTCCATACTATATCACCTTTTGAAAACTTATTATATATTATTATTTTTAATTATGCAAACAAAAAAGACCAAATGGTCTTTATGCTTCAATATTCTTGTTTACTCCAGTTACTAAAGCTGTTACTCCCTTTAACTTTTCAAAATTAGATATTGATACTTTTGTATCTGATATGCAAACTATTTTTCCTTCAATAAATTTACTCATACAGATAGATAATTTACCAAGTCTTCCTCTATTTGTTGAATATATTATATAATTTAGTAATCTTTCTTCAATATATTTAGTTTTTTCAAAATTCTTAAGTTCTACTTCATTTTTATTAAATGTACTTATAGAAGGTACTGCAAGAGGATACATATGATGAATAATACCATCGATTATCATTAAAGCTTCTTTGTCATCTTTAAATAAGTCTGGATAATAATATATAGCATTTATAACGGCTTCTATTGGATGACGGAATCCATGTTTATGAAATAAGCGTTTAGAAGATGATTCTTTATTATTTTGCCATGGAAGTTCATACATATCGTGAAGTATTGCTATCTTTACAGATACATCAATATTAACATTTATTCCCTTTAATTGCTTTTTCTTTGAGTCAAGATATGTAGAAAGTGCAACTTCTATAGAATGTTCACCTAAAGTTATATCATTATGATGACTAAATTCTTTTGTCATTCTTCTTTGAAATTCTTTATGTCTAAATAGTTTGTATGTAATCTTTAAAAATTCTTTTCTTTCTTTATTAGTTAAACCGTAACTTTTAATTAAGTTCATAAATATATTTCTATTAACTTTAAAATTCATTTACCATAATCCCCTCTCTTTCATAAATATTATAATACTATTATTAAAATTATACAAATAAATATGCACAAAAAAAGGATAAAATTATTATTTTTTATCCTTTATGATTTTTATCTATAAACATTTTTACTAATAAAATAAAACTTAAAATAGCAATAATTATAATTACTATACTTCTTACATAATAATCTGTAATTAAACTTGCACTTATTATTAAGCACCCTATTATAAATCCTATAATAAGTTCATGTAATAAGTGCTCTATTTTATCTATTTTATTTTCTGAATCACTAAGTTCGAATTTAAGTTTAATTTCACCATTATTTAATGATCTTGTTAAGTTTAATAACTCACTTGGTACATCCAAGATTTTTTCTCCATTTTTTATTATTTCTCTTCCAACATTTTTAATAAGTTCTTTGTTTATATAAAATTCTTTTCTATTTGACAAAACAGAAATTAAATTTATTTTAGGATCTAATTCTTCTAATACTGCTTCTATTATACCTATTCCTCTAATTAACATTGTTATATCTCTATCAAGTATTAAATTATTATCTTTAAGCATTTTAAACATTTTAGAAATAAATTTAGAAGTATCTATATTATCTAAGTTAACTGTTCCAAATTCTTCTAATATATTAGTAATATCTTTTCTTAATTTAACATAATCTACTTCACCATTTTGGGTAGACATTAATATTAAATCTCTAGATACTTCATAGTAATCTTTAAATATTATATCTTTTATGCACTTTTTAAGTACATTTTTACTTTTATTAGTTAGTGTTCCCATCATTCCTAAATCAATAAATACAATTTTACTATTACTAATAAGAATATTATCAGGATGTGGATCTGCATGGAAAAAGCCATCATCTAATGCTTGTTTTATATAATTTTCACTTAATTTTTTAGCAATGTCTGATAGATTATATCCTTTTTCACTAAGTTCAGAAATGTTATTTATTTTATCTCCATCAATATATTCCATTACTATTATATTTTTAGTACATAATTCTTCGTATACCTTAGGAACATGTAAATAGTCTACATTCTTATTATTTTCGTAAAACTTTTTTAAGTGTGATACTTCTACATTAAAGTTTATCTCTTCTTTTGTTACTGTGTAAAGTTCATCTAATGCTTCATTTAAATCAATTACTTTTATTATATTGTTTAAATGAAGTACATTTACTGCTCTTTTTAAAAGCATAATATCACTACTTAGTTTTTCTTCTACATTTGGTCTTTTTATCTTAAGTATTACTTCAGTACCATCTTTCAATTTTGCCTTATGTACTTGCGCAATAGATGCGGATCCAAGTGCCTTTTTATTAACATATGAAAAATTCTTATTATAATCTTTATACTCAGTATTTAATATATTTTCAATAACTGAAAAATCAAGTTTTGAAGCATTACTTCTAAGTTTACTAAGTTCACTTATATATTCTTCTGGAAGTAAATCTACTCTTGTTGAAAGGATTTGTCCTATTTTTATAAATGTTGGGCCTAATTTTTCTAATATATTACATAATTTTTTAGGTGTCATCCCTTCTTTTAAATTGCATTCTTTTAATATTGACAATATTTCTTTAAATCTAGTTTCTGTATTTTCCATATTATCTTAATTCCTCCTTTATTTTATCAAAATCAATATGTTTTACTTCTTTTAAATAATGATATCCACAAAGTGGTTTATATTCAATATTCTTTTCACCATCAATAACAATAGTGTCACCTTCTAAAGCATACTTACCATTTACTTTTCTACCCACATATCTTGCTATCCTACCACAATGACATAATGTTTTAAATTCTTCTAAAGTATCCGCAATTTCAAGTAACCTCTTGCTACCAGGAAAAAATTCCATTTTAAAATTATTTCTAAGTCCATAACATATAACTGGTATATCAAGTGCTTTAGTAATTAAAAACAACTCATCAATTTGACTTTCATTTAAGAACTGTGTTTCATCAATAAAAATACATTTAACATTCTTTAAATTACCTTTTAGTATATCAATAATAGATTCATTATTTTTTATCAAATAATCAACTTTTCTTTTAAGTCCTGCTCTTGTTTCTATATAATTACCTGCTTTACTATCCACAAATGGTTTTAGTAATATAATCTTATACCCATTTTCTTCATAATTATATATAGTTCTAATTAAATCCATAGTTTTACCAGAATTCATTGTAGAATATTTAAAAATTAATTTTGCCAATACTATCACCTTCTAAATATTAGTATAACTAGAAAAGAATTTATCATCAATTATAAGTACAAAAATTTTACACTTATTAACAAAAAAAGAAATAAATTAAATCTATTTCTTTATATATTTTATTTCTTCTATAGAAAGACCTGTTAGTTCTGATATTTCTTCTATCTTCATATTTTTATTTAACATATTTCTTGCTATTTCTATTGATTTATTATTTGATCCTTGTTCTATGCCTTCCTTTATTCCTTCTTTTATTCCTTCTTTTATGCCTTCTTTTTTACCATCTTTTAGGCCTTTTTTAATCCAGAGTTATATCCTTTTTCTCTTGATTCATTATATAAACTATTTTGTATCTTTCTTTTATCTTCTTCTTCACTCATATAACTCATAAACTCTGGATCATTATTTACTATTGTTACTTTTGTTATATATTT
>CAKPCA010000014.1 GCA_934141145.1 uncultured Bacilli bacterium | reverse complement strand
TACAATTTTGATTTACTTATTGTCAATTCATTATTTCATTGTTTACAAAAAAATATTTAAGTTTCCTTAAATATTTTTACATTTTTTCTATATCATTTATAACAAGCTGAAATTCTTTTATAAATATAAAAAGTTCATAATATTAATTATGAACTTAATTAAATGTACAAGTACTCGCAACTGATGATTTTTCTACACCAAAAGTACTTTTAAAATTGTCATCAAATCTTGTACTATCTCCTTCTATTTCTATACATTTATAAGTTACAGCTGAAGGAGAATTTTTAGATATGCTTACTGTAGTAACTTTTTCTGGTATTACAAGCTTTTCTAAACCATTAGCACTATACATAGTTATTGATGTTAAATTTGTCGCTCCTCTTAAATTTAAAGATTTTAAATTATCTGCAACCATTTTGAAACTTGTTAATTTTGTACATCCAGATAAATCAAGTTTAGTAAGTGCTAGTGCATTCATTAACTCAATTTTAGTTATATTACTATTTTGTAAATTTATTTCAGTAAACTTTGACATTCCCATAGAAAGATTGCTTGAAATAAAATTGTTCATACCCTCACCAGTATTTGAAAAATCTATTTTATTTATTATTTTATCAGAGCTATCTACAAAGTTTCCAGAAATGTTCTGAGTAAGACCTGAAAAGTTAACATTTTTAACCACAACATTAGTATTGTTATAATCATTTACAAATACACCAGCACCTAATTCTGTTAATTTTTTTGCTTTTGTAAAATCATAATCAGTTATTTCATTATACATAAATGCATTTTGACCTAATGTTTCTATATTAGGCATTCCTTCAAATGAAATTTTACTAAGTCTATTATTTTTAAATGCATATTCTTCTATTGTTTTCAGACTATCTAACCCTTTAAAATTTAAATTTTCTACATTTTGACCAGAAAAAGCATAATCTTTTATTACTTCAAGTTTTGGCAAATTTTCTAATGTTAAATTTTTTAATTTACCAGTATCACCATAGCTATCAGTCAAGAATGCGTTGCCCATAATTTCAGTTAATTCTGGTAAATTTCTTAAAGTTATATTTGTTGGTGCTCCATATTCAAATGCAAATTTTGATATAGATGTAATTGGTGAATTTTCTATTAATATATTTCCATTAGCTTTAATATATGATACATTAAAAGTAGTTAGCTTCGGATTATTTCTTATTGTTACATTTACAAATTTTTTATTTCCAAAGCCTGTTATTTCATTCAAATTATCCAAGTTTTCTATTATAAGTGAATGTAAATTAGTAGTATTTTTATCATTAATTTCTATTACCCCAATTACTTCCAATTTTTTAGAACATGATATTCTTAAATCACTATGAATCTCAAAATTAGATAATCCATCAATTGAAATTAGACCTATTGCGTAATCTAAATTTAATTTATTTAAAGTAACTCCTGATAGTGAATAATTCATATCTTTAATATTTGGTGATATTGTTATGCTATTGTATGTATTATTTCCAAAGACACCTGCACCCATACTTGTTATAGGAACATTGTTTATAGTTTTCGGAATTACTAAATCAATGTTTTCTCCTGTTTGTCCAGTATATCCTACTATTGTTGCTTCATTACTAGTTGTATTTATATTAAATTTATATCCGTCTTTTATATAATATCCATCTGAATCTATTTCTGTACTTGTTAAATCTTTACCAGGATATGTACTTATATCTGGACATGTATATTCTTCTGGTTTGTTATCATCACTACTACCAGTATATCCTATCTTACAATTTTCTTCTGTTATTTCTTTTCCTATTTTATATACTTTTGCTATTCTTTCTCCTGTATTTTTTATTGCACACCATTTCTTATTTTTACTTATTAATGCTAGTGTTGTTTTCCCTTTTTCTTGTACTATCTTTCCACTATATGGTTTATCTCCCTTAAATGTTAGTGTTGGACTTCCACTTTTAAAGTCTCCATTTTCAAATTCATATATTTCATTTCTTTCTGTATTTGTTATACTTCCTTCACTATACTTTAATTCTGCGGCTTTTGCCATTAATCCTGCACTTTCTCCCCATGCTGTTCTTTCACTTTTTTCTATTACATCTAATATCTTTGGTACTGCTATTATTACTATTAATGCTAATATTACTATTACTGCTAAAAGCTCTATTAATGTAAATCCTTTTTTCTTCATTTTTACTCTCCTATCATATACTTTTAGTATACAATTTTGATTTACTTATTGTCAATCCATTATTTCATTGTTTACAAAAAAATATTTAAGTTTCCTTAAATGTTTTTACATTTTTTCTATATCATTTATAACAAGCTGAAATTCATTTGCTCTTTTTTCTACTTTTGCGGTGATATAAACTATATCTCCTCTATTTATATTATAATGCTTTTCATACACTCTTGGGAAAAGTACCATATCTATTTCACCATATTCATCTGAGGCTGTTAAAAATGCCATTTTGTCGCCTTTTTTAGTATTTATTTCTCTAATATTATCAATAAGTAAATAAATATTTATTATTTTATTAAAGTTATTTTTTATCATAGTAGTATTTACATTGTTTTTTCTTTTACTTTGTACTGGATGATAACTTAAATAAAATCCAAATGTATTGTATTCTTGTTTTATTAATTCTTCTTTTGTGTATTCTTCTTTTATATCCATTTCTGGTACATTTACTAATGATTCATCTAAATCATTAACAAGTTCTGCATAATTAATTGCATAATCTATATTTTCTATTAATGTTTTATGATTAAATCCAAATAAATCAAATGTTCCAGCATATATTAAATACTCTAGTTTTCTTCTATTTATTGTTTTCCCGTAGCATCTTTTTACAAAATCAAAGAAATCTTTAAATTCACATTTTTCTCTTTCTTTTATTATCTCACTCGATGTTACCTCTCCAATATTATGTATAGCGGATAATGGGAATCTTATATTATTATTTTCTGCTACATATATACTTTTACTTTTATTAATACATGGCTTTAATATTTCTATATCTTTATTTTTTGCAGAATTAATATAATCTTTTGTTTTTATATCACTACCAATTACCATAGTAAGTAAATGACACATGAAATAATTTGGATAATGTGCTTTTAAATATGCCATTTTAAATGATACTGTTGCATAACCTACTGAATGTGATTTATTAAATCCATAGTCTGCAAATTTATATATTAAGTCAAATACTTTTTCGCTTACTTCTTTTGTATAACCCTTATTTATACTTCTAGAAATAAATTTTTCTCTTTCTAGTGACATTATTTCATGGTTTTTCTTACTCATTGCTCTTCTTAATATATCTGCTTCACCAAGTGTATATCCGGCCATTAATCTACCTATTTGCATAATTTGTTCCTGATATATTATTATTCCGTAAGTACTTTCAAGTATAGGTTTTAAATCATCATGCAAATATGTTATCTTTTCTTTTCCTTCTTTTCTTCTAATATAAGAATCAATATTCTCCATTGGTCCTGGTCTAAATAAAGCAATTATTACTGCTAAATCATCAAAAGATGTTACATTAAATTTTCTTAACACATTTTTCATTCCTGATGATTCAAATTGAAATATTCCATCTGTATCTACTTTTCTAAATAATTCAATAGTTTTAGTATCATCTAGTGGTATTTTTGAAAAATCTACAGTTTTTATTTCATTTAAAAGATCACTTATTAAAGATAAATTAGTTATACCTAAAAAATCCATTTTTAGAAGTCCTAGACTTTCTAAATATTTCATATCATATCCTGTTACATATTCATTTTCTGATATTTTATATAGTGGTATATATCTATCTAAATTTTCACTTGATATTATTACTCCCGCAGCATGAATAGAAGATTGTCTTTTTAAATTTTCTAAGTGTTCTGCTATATCATATATTCTAGTAAGAAGAGTATCTTTTTTTAGTTCATTTATAATTAAATTATTTTTCTTATTTTCAAGTAATGATAAATTAGAATCTATTAATTTAATAAAGTTATCTACTTTAACACTACTAACATCAAATATTCTAAATATATCTCTAAGTACTTGTTTTGATTTTAATGTAGAAAATGTTATTATTGGTGCGACTCTTTTATTACCATATTTACTTTCTACATACTTTATTACTTCATCTCTTTTATTTGCATCAAAATCTATATCAATATCTGGCATTGTTACTCTTTCTGGATTTAAGAATCTTTCAAAGAATAAATTATATTTAATTGGATCAATATCAGTTATTCCAAGTGCATAACTAACAAGACTTCCTGCCGCACTTCCTCTTCCTGGACCAACTAAAATATTATGTTGTTTTGAATATTTTACATAATCCCATACAACTAGAAAATAATTACAAAAACCCATTTTGTTTATAATATCAAGTTCATACATAAGTCTATCTGCGTATTTAACTGGTACTTTATTATCAAATCTTTTTAGTAAACCTTTTTTGCAAAGGTCAGTTAAATACTTATATTCATCAAAGTTTTTATCATCATTATATTTAGGAAGCAAATTATCTTTTTTTTCTATTTTTAAGTTACATGAATCAAATATATATTTATAATTTATTAAATCTATCTTGTTAATTTTACTTAATACTTCATCAATATTCATTAAATAATTATCATCATTAAATATATACTCTTTTTTATCTGTTAGTTTTACACCATCTTTTATCATATATAAATATTTTAAATATTCTTTATCTTCTTTATTTAAGCATCTTATTTCATTTAAATATATACATTTTTGATTAGTTAATTTTTCTCTTTCTTCATTTGTACTATAACTAACATATATATCAGTAAAAATATTACTTAATTCATCATATATTTGTAAAGAAGAAAATGGTACTACACATATTAAATCAGTATTATTTTCTTTTAACAAATTAAGAGTTTTTTTATTACTACATATATAACATAAATTTTGATAACCATTATAGTTTTTAGCATATAATAAAACTTCAAAATCATTAATAATAATAGATAGTCCAACTATAGGCTTTATATCATTTTTAAGTGCTAATGTATAAAATTCCATTACTCCAAACATATTATCATCAGATATTCCAAGTGCAGTATATCCATTTTTTTTAGCAACTACCATTAATTTTTCAATATCTACTAAGCTTCTTAGGAGTGAATAATTTGTTTTTATATTAAGTGGTATATAGTTCATAATTATTCCTCCTTTATATAATTATATTTTACTACAAAACATAAAATTATTACAATACAATTGACTAAAAATAGATAATATGTTAAAGTTATAAAGCAGATATTTTATAAAGAGGAGGAAGTAATATGGCAAAATTAACTAGTAAAAGACCAAATTCAGCTAATAATGTTTCTCATGCTAAAAATGCAACTAAAAAAAAGCAAAACTTAAATTTCCAATATGTAACTATTAATGGTGTTAAATTTAAAACAACTGCAAGAGAAGCAAGAACTTTAAAAAGAATAACTAAAGGTTCTAAAAAAGCAACAGAAAAAGCAAATTAATTTAAATTTGCTTTTTTTATTTTATTCATCATAATCCATATTTATTTCATCTATTTCGTTTTTTAATAATATTGGAAAATCACATTTTGGAATAGTAATAGTATCTTTTGAACCATATCTTCTATATGCTACATTTTCATTATCTTTTTCTTTATCTCCTAATATTATTGCTATTGGTATTTTTTTAGTTACAGATTCTCTCATCTTGTATCCTAATTTTTCATCTCTATCATCAAGTGTTGTTCTAATACCAAGTTTTACAAGATCATTATATACTTCTTTAGCATATCTTAAATGATGTTCATTATTTACTGGTATTATATTTACTTGTATTGGAGCAAGCCATATTGGAAGCGCCCCTTTTGTTTCTTCTAGTAAGAATGCTAAGAATCTATCTAATGATCCTAAAATTGCTCTATGAATAACAACTGGTCTTTTTTTACTTCCATCTTTATCTATATAACTTAAATCAAATCTTTCTGGAAGAAGGAAATCTAGTTGACAAGTTGAAAGTGTTACATCATGTCCAATAGCAGATTTAACTTGTACATCAAGTTTTGGTCCATAGAATGCTGCTTCACCTTTTGCTTCATAAAATGGAATATTAAGTTCTGTTAAAACATTTCTAAGTTCATTTTCAGCACTTTCCCACATTTCATCATCATCAAAATATTTTTCTTTATCTTCTTTATCTCTAAGTGATAATCTAAATTCATAATCATTAAATCCAAAGTCTTTATAAGTATCAAGTATTAACTTAACTACTCCTGCAAATTCATCTTTTATTTGTTCTTTAGTGCAGAATATATGAGAATCATTTTGAGTAAATGCTCTTGTTCTTTCTATACCACAAACAGCACCTGATGCTTCATATCTAAAGTCATTAGCAACTTCCGCAAGTCTTATAGGTAAATCTCTATATGAATGAAGTGAATTTTTATAAATCATCATATGATGAGGACAGTTCATTGGTCTTAATACATATTCTTCTTCATCTAACTTCATTACAGGGAACATATCTTCTTTATAGTGATCCCAGTGACCAGATGTTTTATATAAATCAACACTACCTAAACTTGGTGTCCATACATGTTTATATCCTAATTTTATTTCTTTATCTTGAATATATCTTTCAAGTAAAAGTCTAATCATACCACCATTAGGAAGCCATAAAGGAAGTCCCTTACCTACTAATTCTGAATTTGTAAATATTTCAAGCTCTTTACCTATTTTTCTATGATCTCTTTCTTTTGCTTCTTCTAGTAATTTTAAGTGTGCATCTAAATCTTCTTCTGTATTAAAACATACACCATATACTCTTTGAAGCATTTTATTTTTAGAATCTCCTTTATAATAAGCACCTGATACTTTTAATAATTTAAAGTATTTCATATCTTTAGTAGTATTCATATGTGGTCCACGGCATAAATCAACAAAATCATCTTGTTTATATGCGCTTATTATTTCACCATCATCTAAATTTTTAATAATATCTACTTTATATGGATCATCCTTAAACATTTCTAAAGCTTCTTCTTTAGTAAGTTCTAATCTTTTAATTAATTTATTACTTTTTGATATTTTTTTCATTTCTTTTTCGATTTTAGGTAAATCTTCTTCTTTTATAACTTCATCACCTAAATCAATATCATAGTAAAAACCATCTTCTATAACAGGTCCAACCCAAAATTTTGCATTTGGATACAAATGTCTTACAGCATGTGCTAAAAGGTGTGCACAACTATGATTAAGTGTATTTAATTCTTTACTTTCTTTTATATTTATCATTTTAATTATCTCCTTCCAAATCCTCTTCTATTATACATTGTCAATCTTTTTTGATAAAGTAACATATCTTTATAAGATTCTTCGTCTAATTTTTGTTTTTCTTCTTCTTTATAATATTCTTCTCTTTCTTCTTGTTCTTTCTTAGCTTTTTTTACTAAGTAATTTATATATCCATCAGAAAATTCTTTATTTTTATTTTCTTGTTCTTTTAAATATTCTTTTATAATTTTATCTCTTATCATTTGTTTTTCTTCTTCTGTTTTTTCTCTTTCTTTTCTTAATGAATGTCTTGTTGGATTAAAAAATGCTAAAACATTTTTATATTCATCTTCTACAATTATAACGTTGCCTTTTAATATATCTTCATTAGTTATAATACTAAATGGTGCATTTATAGGCATTACTACTTCGTTTGGAAATAAGTCATGTCTAAGTGATAACTTTCTCAACATTATTCTATTTGAAATACGTATGTTTTTCTTTCTATTACATTTAAGTCCACACATTTCCATAAAGCTGTATACATCTACAATGTATTTTTTACTTATTTTCATATTACTCATCTTACTCCTCCTAATATAAAAAAGCTCCTTAAAAAATATATAAGGAGCGTATAAACGCGGTACCATCCTACCTTGTTACTTAATTAATATAACGGTTAAAACCGGAATCTTTTTTAAAGACCTGCTCATAGGTAGTATTTATTAATTTTTATATCAGGATTCCAGCAAATACCCAACTCTCTATAATAAAATTATTAATAAACATGTCCTAATCATTGCTTACATTTATATTCTATATTTTAAAGAAAAAATTGTCAATAATATTTCTTAATTTATATTATTATTCCATCAACTTTCATTCTTTTTTTAACTCTTCTTTTTGAATATTCAAAATCTCTATTATCTTTATAATTGATTTTATTATTTAGATCAATCAGAAGATTATTCATATCTGTTTTAAATATTCTTTTTTCTCTAGAATATTGTTCACTTGATAAATCTAGTTCATTTAGATACAAAGTTTTTATCATTCTTTGATTTTGAAGCATTATATAGTTGGGCTTTCCTGTTAAATTTAATGTATATTCACCACAAGTATTAAATGGCTTATCAGAATAATGAAATTCTTCTATATCTTCATCTAGTATTTTATTTAGTCTTTTAAATTCTTCTTTTGGTAAGTAACTGAATATTCTTTTAATATTACTATATATAGTAATATCATCTATTGATGATATTAGCTCTTTTCCAGAATAAATATATGGAATATCTCTTCCTTTTATCTTATCTAAATAAATATCATTTAAAAAACGTTTTAAAACAGACTCAACAAATGATATATCAAGTTTTTTACACTCATAATTTTGATTTATCACAATGCTTCTAATAAGGTTCTTTATTTCATTATATACATTATTACTACCATCTTCATATATTCTTATATTTGGTTTTATTTTACTTCTATATATATTAAATCCTATAATTTGATTTGCATTATTTAATGTTATATCATAAGTTAATGCGGACTTTTTATCATTTATATTAAATTTAAGTGCATCAAGTAATATTTTAGGTAATTCTTCATCTAAAAACATTGAATTATATATCACACAATCTAATGATTTACGTGCTTGTACTAAATTTGATATATCACATGTATGAATTTTTAAAGACTTAGTTCTGCCATTATCAGTAAGTGAATAACATGTATAATCATCATCAAGCATAATAGTATATTCCTTTGTTAAATCTACTTCATTTTCTCTTTCTTTATAATTTGAATTGTAATCTTTTATTGCACTTATCTGTGAGTCATATCCTCTCATATTAACTGGTCTTAATTCAAATTCTTTTTCATCATAAAAATGATGTGTTGCTAAAGATTTTACTTCTTTAATAATATGATTTTTTCTTTTAGTACTTGTTACATTTTCTACTACATATGCTATAAATTCTCTTATTTTTAAATTAATATTCTTTTTATCAATGGTAGTCAAATATGCATTATGACTTTTTGAAAATAATATATATACTTCCCTTAAGAAATCTATATTTTTATAATCTTTTTCATCTTTTTCAAGAAGCTTTTTATAATTTTTAATATACTCATCTAGTATATATTCTAGAACATGTTCATTTTTATTTCTTACATTAACTATTTCTGGAAATTCATTAACAAGTTTTTTTAATGTTAAATAGTTAGAACTTGATGACAATAATTCATATATTATATTAAATTTATAATCTATTTCATCATCTTCTTTTTTACTATTTAAATCTATCTCGGTAATAAGGTTTTTTAATGATGCCCTACAAGTTTTTAGTGTTTCAATTTCTTTGTTATTTTCTTTTTCTAACTCTTGTTTTCTATATTTTATTGAATCTAATAAACTATAAATATAATTTGTATACTTTTCATCATTCATTTTATTTTCTTCTTTTATTCTAAATACAATATCATTTATATAATTTATAATTCCTTCATTTATTTCACCATGTCTTATTACATCTCTTACAGATTCAATAATGTAATCTAATGAATAATGACTAATACTCTTACATTCTTCTATGTCTTTTTTTAATGATGGAGTAAGATTTTTCTCTTCTTTCTTGATCAAATCGCTAGTTTTTATATTTGAATTTTCTATTTCATTTTGATTTTTTCTTTTTTTCTTCTGTTCTTTTGTCAACTTTAAAGATATATAATTAAGAACATTTTTTACTTCTTTTGTTGCTTTATTGTTTTTTTCTTTTCTTAATATTCCTAAATATATATTTTTTAATTCTGTTAATTCTCTAATTATATATCTTGAACTATTTGATAGTTCTATACTTTTGATTTTTAAGTACGTATTAATACCATACTTGTAATCTATTTTTATTATTTCTGAATCAGAAACAATATTATCTTGTTTTATATCATATAAATTATTTCTTAATTTTCTTAATAAAATAATAGTTTTATGAAGTTTTTTTACATCTTTTAAAAGTGCTATTTTTTTACTAAATAACTCCTCTGACTTTAATTCTAATTTATATTTTTTATAATATATTTCTTCTAAACTCATTAGTAATTCATCAATATATTTTTTCTTTTCTTCTAAAGGCATTTGTTCAATATTTTTTAATAATTCTCTATATCTTTTTTCCATCATAATTCAAAACTCCCATTAATTTCTTTTATTTTCACTTATTAATTCTATAGAATCAGTTATATATCTAATTCTTTCTAGTATTCTTTTTGCCTTTACTTTATCTATTTTTCCGTTTTGATTACTCAAATGACTTTCAAGTTCGTCAAGTGTTAAATTAGAAGTAAAAAATGTTGGTAATTTTTCTTCCATTCTGTACTGAAGAATTGGTCCTAATATTTCATCTCTTGACCAAGCACTTACACTTTCTGCGCCTATATCATCTAAAAGAAGCAAATCAGCTTTTTTAGCATAGTTAAATTGTTCATCAAAATCTTTTCCAAATGATGCTTTTAAACTTCTTAAAAACTCTGGATAATAAATAAGTGCACCTTTATATCCTGATTTTACAAGTTCATTTATCATTGCAGAAACTATATATGATTTACCTGATCCAAAACTTCCACTTAAATATAGTCCTTTAAATGCTTTTCCTTCTTTATAATTTTTGATAAATGTTGTTACCCATTTAATAAGTTCTACTCTATTTTTATCATTGGTATATATATCTTTCATTTTTGCATTTTTTACTTCTTTTGGTACATAAAATACATATCCATCTTTAACATATTCAATATCATCAAGCAATTGTTTTTCATATTTACATATCATATGTGAAAAAGTTAAATTACCATCTACTACAACAGGTGAATATTTACATCCTTTTACTTCGTTTTTACAAAAATTTAAACCTTTACAATTTTTACAATTCTTTTTCTCTTCTGCACATTGTTTAATTTTATATGTATACTTCATTAAATATTCATCTTTTAGATTAATACTATTTGCAATATTTTTAAACTCTTCATCTTTCATATTTTTATGAAATTCAACCATTAAATCTTCTTTTGAAGTATTTGTTTTTTCTATATAATCATTAATATTTTTCATACTTCACCTCACGCAAATTCTTTTAATAAGTCCTTTACCTCTTCTTCTTCTTCTTCTGTTATAGATTTTTTCTCTATTTTTTTATCAAGCCATTCTGGAGTTTTTTCTTGTATTTTTTCTTTTGGAGTTCTCACTATTTTTTTCTTTTTTGTTTCTTTTTCTGCTTGGTTCATAGCGTCTTCCGCAGTTTCTATATTTAATCTTTTCCATTGACCTGCGATTGTTTCAACAAAATTCTTTGATAATTTTTTATCGTTTACTCTCATTACATAATCAATTAATACATTTACAACTGCGGGTTTAAGCTTTGCATCTAGCATTAAGTTTTCTATTAAATTTAAATCCCTTGTTGTAGGTTTTGCACCATTATATTTACTTTTTAAGAAATTATATGGCGAAACTGTTTCAAAAATATATATCATTTTAGCTCTTTTACTTTCGTTTCCAACTGGATTCTTTAAATATTCTGGTTGTTTTTGATAAACAAGTGATGGAAGTTTTCCACTATTCTCAAACTGATAATAATTTCTTGCATTTTTTCTAAGTAAAGTTTTATCTATATTACCTTTTTCAGTTATAGAATTTATAATTATATTTTTAATTTCTTCTTCTTCTAAATTATATATATAAGATAGGTTTTGAATTAAATTTTTTTCTTCTTTAGTAAATGAATTTTTGCTTAATAACCCACTTGGTAAAATAGACAAAAGAAGTGAAAAATCAAATGATGTTTCTACATTTATATCAATTCTATGAACTTTCTTTATATCTTTCAATGCATTTTCAAACATTGTTCCTGAAACACTTTCAAACACTTCATCAAAGGATTTAGTTATATCATTATAATCACTTTTATTAACTTTTGGAATTTTAAAATAATTAACTAATCTTTCATATTCTTTTTTACCAACGTTATTATATAAAACTATATTAAGTATTGGGTGATGAAAAAAGTCACTTGCACTTACTGGTGAAAATATTTCATAAATATATGTATTAATATCTTCTCCTTGTTTATAATATGTTTTTAGAAGACCAATTGCTTCTAATTTTTCTCTTGCGACTACAATATCATCTAATTTCATTCTCATATTTGTCATTAAATGATGATGAGAATTTTCGTCACTCATAAATTCGTTTTTATCTAGATCTAAGCATAGTGTTAGATATAAATTAATTGCACTAGTTCCTATTATTGGTTGGTATAGCATAGTTAATAGTTTTGTATCATTTTCCTGAAGTATTGTTTTATTTATTACTACATAAGAATCTGCAGGTAATATATTTACATCTTTCATATACTACACCTCCCCTATACATAATTTCATTATAGCATATTTGAAATTCAAAAAAAATATAAAAATAACAAAAATAAAAAGTTTACTAAGTAGTAAACCTTTATCCTGTATATGTACTAGATATAGTATATATACCATTATCTAATTTAAGTTCAAAGAATGACCAATTATAAACGCTATTGTATTCACAAAATCCTGACGCTACTGCATATGTGCTAAATTTGTTTATATTACCAGGTGCTTCACATGCTTTTAAACTATAATTTTCACTTTCTTTAAAGTATACATTATATCCTATAGAACATACTATATTACCATTTTCTTTTTTACCACAGTGTGATATATCTGTTTTAATATTATTTACTTCAGCAAGACTAGAATCTTTTGTTTTGTATTCTTTTACATAATTAGATACTACTTTGCTTATTTTACTAAATTCATCTACTATTATTGATGAATCATAATATATACTATCACCAAATAAATTAACTTCATCATTAGAATTATTTGCAAGTATTAATTTGCCATCCTCAATAGTCGCATCAGTTACTCCATCAAATTTTATTTTACTATTAGAGTATTCATACGTACCCTTTGTTACCTCAGTCATCTTACTTTCATTATTGTAATGCTTATATTCATAATTTTTGTCATCAATAAAAGAAATATATTCATCATTATCTAAATTTAAAATATATTTTTTGTCCTTTAAGGTTTCAGTATTTTTTAAATTACTATTATTATTTTTTACTTCAGAAGTATTACTTTTAGTAAAAAGTCTAAATATATTTTCACTATAGAAATATTCACCAAATATTATACCTATTACTAAAAATATAAGTACCATTATAAGCACAACTATAGCATTTACTCCTTGTTTCTCTTTCATATCTAACTCCTCCTATTTTAAGGATATCATAGTAAATAAAAAAAGTCACTACAAAAGTAACTTATTTATTTGCATTATTCATTGCTTTCATCATTTGATTAATTTGTTTTTGAGTTGGTGTTCTCCCCATTTGACTCATCATAATTTTAATCATTTGTTCATTAATTGGTGGATTTTTCTTTAAATATTTTTGCATAAACATTCTTGCTAAAAAGAATCCTGCAACTGCACCTACTACTAATCCAATAAAAACATATAATATATCAATCCATATACTATGCATTATTCATTCCTCCTCTTATCTATATTATAATAGATATTTAAATATTATACAAGAGTTTCATACGTATCTTCATTTAACCAAAAATAATCTTTATTTTTAAAATCAATAACAAAAACATTTTCCTTAGTATCTATTATATCTTTCATAAAACTATTTATATTCTTATTAGTTTTGATTTTTAAATGAGTTGTATTTATTGTTAATCTAGATAATTCATCCATGCTATTTATAGTATGAGAATTATCTTTTTTACTATAATATAAATCATCTCTATGCTTAAGTAATATATAATTATTAAATATCTTTTTATTAAATGGAACTGTAATTCTTTCAAATAATCTAAAATTATTTATAATTTCATTTTCCTTAGACTCATAAATTTCGTTAAACATTTTAAATAAAATACTCGATTTATCATTATAAAAAGTTTGAAACATATTATTTATTTTAAATACATAAAATGTTCTCATACCAATCACCTATTTTATTCTAATGTATAAATAATAAAAAAAATGTAGAAAAAAAGAACTAAATTAATTTTTTAATTCTTTCTATTATATCTTCTACACTTACTTTACAATAACTTACAATATCATCTTTACTTGCACTTACACCAAACATATCTACTGTAAACAAATAATCCGAGCTTGGAACAAACTTTTCCCAACCGAATGAACTTCCATACTCTATAACAAATATTTTTGATCCAGATGGAAATAGTTCTTCCTTATAGCCTTCAGATTGTTCATCGTATTTTTCCATACATGGCATACTTACTACTCTTACATCTATGCCTTCATTTTTTAATCTTTCTTTTACAGAGATTGCAACTTGTACTTCTGCTCCTGTTGCAAGTAAAATTAAATCTATTCTTTCGTTTTCCTTGCTAACTATATAAGCACCCTTTGAAACAAGAGGAGACTTAGTACCTTCTTGAGCTTTTACTTCTGTTCTTGCAAGTGATATAACTGAAGGCTTTTTATCATTTAAAATAGTATTATATGTACCTATTATTTCTTTTATATCAGCAGGTCTATATACATATAAATTTGGAATTGATCTAAGCGATGCTAATTGTTCTACCGGTTCATGAGTTGGTCCATCTGCCGCAACTGTTATTGAATCATGCGTAAATATATATGTTACAGGTAAATTCATAAGTGCAGTCATTCTAATAGATGGTTTCATATAGTCAGAGAAAGCTAAAAATGTTGATCCAAACGGTCTAAATCCTGATAAAGCAAGACCATTTAATACTGCTCCCATTAGATTTTCTCTTACACCAAAAGCTATATTTTTTCCTAGATAATTTTTTGCATTTAAATCTCCTGCACCATTTAAATACGTTTTAGTTGATGTAACTGTATCAGCGCTACCACCTATAAATGTAGGAAGTATATTTGAAATAACATTCATAACTTTTTGATTACTATCACGGAGTAATTCTTTATTTTCATAATTTACATCAATTTGGACTTTATCAAGTTCAACAAAAGCCCTATTAAATGATATATTCTCGTATTCTGTTACTTGATCATTAGACATCATAGTTTTATAATCTGCATATATTTTTTCATATTTTTCAAATTCTGCAAGTCCTCTATTTACAACCTGATTTCTAATATTTTCTGCAGGTTCTTTTAATATCGTAAATGGCATACCATCTATTCCTAATTTTAATCTTATTTGTTCAAAATCTTCTTTTTCAAGTTCACCAGAATGGATTTTATTAGTTCCTTGGTATTTAGAACCAGAACCTATTATAGTATCTATTTTTATAATACTTGGATTAATTTTATTAGATTTTGCCTTTTCTATTGCTTTACTAATATCTTTTATAGAACTTCCATTTTTAACATATTGTGTATGCCACCCCATAGAAGAAAATCTTGATAATACATCTTCAGAAAAAGTTTCACTAGTACTTTTATCCATTGTAAATTTATTTGAATCATATAGTACTATTAGCTTACCTAAGTTCATATTACCTGCAAAAGACGCAGCTTCATATGATATTCCTTCCATTAAATCACCATCTGAAACATATACATAAGTATAATAATCAACTAAAGGCACTGTTTTTTTATCAAAAAAGTTCTTTGGTTTTCTATTAAATTTATTTTCGTATATTTTTTCTGCTAATGCTAAACCAACTGATGTTGCAAATCCTTCACCTAAAGCACCTGTAGTAACTTCAACACCCAATGTTGATATTTCAGGATGACCTGGAGTATTAGAATTCAATTTTCTGTAATTTTTTAAATCTTCAGTATTAAACTTATATCCACTTAAAAACATCATTGCATACAATAACGCAGATGCATGCCCTGCACTCATAACAAATCTATCTCTATTTACCCATTCTGGCATTGAAGGATTTACTTTTAAATGCTTAGTAAACAACGTATATAGTATTGGCGCACCACTTAAACATGATCCTGGATGCCCACCTTTTGCATTTTGAATTATGTCTAAAGTTAATCCCTTTAGTACATTTAACGATTTATTATCCATATATATCACCTAGCCCTATTTATCATAAATAATTATAACAAAAAAAAATAAAATAATAAATATATTATTATCTTATTTTTAATAATTTTACCAACCAGTACCTACATCCAGAATACTATAACCATTAACATCATAACCTATTTGAACACAAGCAACTTTATTATTTACCCAGTTTCCAGATACATTTCCATTACCAGCATCTTTTGATACATCATTTAATTTTATTGAATAATCAACTAATGTAAGTATATCACTATCAGCAACATCGCCTATAATGTCAGCTAAATCTTTTCTTTCTGTCCCCTTATATATTGTAATTTTGTTAATCTTATATTCAGTTAAATTATCACCGTAACTCTTTTTTAAATGTGATATAAACAAATTTTTTACTATATCTTCTTCTGTTAGAGTTGTCTTAGTATTTGTATCATCTTTTGCTGTAGTAGAATTATTTGTATTAGTATTGTCTTTTGTTACAGAATTACTTGTATTATTATTTGTGTCTGTATTTGATTTTGTATTATCACCCTTATTATCCTTTGATATTGTATTGTCTTTCTTTGTTACTTTGCTAGTATTATTGTCATCAGTTTTTTTAGAATTATTATCAAGTGCGAATTGTCCTATTATTATTCCTAATAATAATGCTATTACGAAAACTAATATAATTATCACAATATTCTTTCCATGTTTTTTCTTTTCTTGCTTTACTACTTCATTACTATCCATATAAATTCCTCCTATAATACACTTATAGTTTACCATAATAAAACATATAAAACAACATACCTATTTTATTAGTTTACACTATTTACTATTATAAGCAATTGATGTTTCATTATCATATTTACTTATAACAGTATTATTATCTGATTTTGGTGCTCCTATAAACATTCCGACCATAAATATTAAACCTATTAAATATAATATTCCATAACCTAAAAACTTTTTCATATCAATCACTCCTTTTTTCATTTACATCTTCATTTTAATACGAACAATAGTTTGTGTCAATACATTTTCAAACAAATGTTTGACATTTTACATTTTTTATGATAATATGAAAATGTATTGAAGGAGTGAGACTATGGAAAGACTTACAAATAAGCAAAATCAAGTTTTAGATTATATAAAACAAAGTATTGCTAAAAATGGTTTCCCACCAACAGTAAGGGAAATTGGATCAGCTCTTGGATTATCATCTTCTGCAACAGTACATGCGCATATTACAACTCTTGAAAATAAAGGATATTTAAAAAGAGTTGGTGCAAAAAATAGAGCCATTGAATTATTAGTAAAAAATGAATATGAAAAAGAAGATGTTGTAGATGTACCTTTACTTGGTAAAGTTACTGCTGGTAGTCCTATAGAAGCAATTGAAATGCCAGATGAATTTTTTACATTACCATCTTATTTAATACCTGCAAAAAAAGAAGTATTCACTTTAAGAGTTAGCGGTGAATCTATGATTAATGCAGGGGTTCATGATGGTGACATTGTAATTGTTCAAAGACAGCAAGTTGCTAATAATGGCGATATGGTAGTTGCAATGACTGAGGATAATGAAGTTACATTAAAAACCTTTTATAAAGAAGATGGTTATTTTCGTCTTCAACCAGAAAATGATACTATGGCACCTATCATACTAGATAAAGTAACTATAGTTGGTAAAGCAATTGGATTATATAGAAAAATATAAAATTAAAAGGAACTTTGATTATAAGTTCCTTTAATCTATATAAACGCTAATGCTGTAGCGTACACATAATAAATTATATGAACTGATTATGATTTTTTTCATAATTTTCATATAATTTTTTTATTATTATTTTATCTAACTTTTTCAAAATTATACTTTTAAATTTTATTCATAAATATTATATTCTATTCAATATATTTTGATAACAATAAATAATTATTATTAAACTAATTCATATTTTCTAATAGCAATTCTTTCATCCGAACAATATTCAATTACAAATTTATTTTCTTTCTTACAAATAATTATTCCTATTGTACTATTATTATTGATTTCTTTAATATGTTTGTCTATATAATTCATATATTTTTGAACTTGGGAAATATATTCTGCTTTAAACTCTGTTATCTTTAACTCAACTACTACGTATGAATTATATTTTATATTAAACAATAATAAATCTATTTTATGATAATTATCCCCTATTTTTATTTTGTACTCACTTCCAATAAAGCTAAATGAACTTCCAAGTTCTTTCATAAAGTATTCAATATCTTCAAGTATTAGATTATGTAATACTTTTTCAGTAATTATCTTTTCCTTATTTTTATTTTTTATTAATATTGGATTAGGCACATAATCCTTTATTTCAAGTTTTTCTTTAGTAATAAGCTTGTTTCTAGTTTCTAACGGTAATCTTTCATATTCTTTATTTTTTATTTTAAAGTCTAATTCTCGAACCGAAATATTTTGCTTATTAGTTATCATAATATAATAGTTGATACACTCTGTATCTAAAGTAAATAATAATCTAATATGACTCCAACTCAATTGTGTCCACATTGTGGTCACTTTTTCGTTATTAAAGATATTATAAAACTGTTTCATTCTAAATAACGTTCTTCTATTATATTTCTTACCAACTTCTTTTACTAACTTTTTAGAATATTCATCAATAATATTATCACCATATTTACCACCTGCTTCATTTAATAGTTTGCCTATTTCAAAATATGTTATAACAGTATTTCTCTCTTTTGAGTAGTCTTTGACTCTACAATATACTTCATTATCTATTAATTTATTTTTTATCTTATTATAATAGTTCATTATATTTCCTTTCAATTATTTTTTGTAATACTTTTTCTGAAAATATATCATACTTATTACTATTTTTAATCCTAATAGGATTTTTTACAAAATCAACTACATTAGATTCATTTTGATTAATTGGTTTATTTTTTGTAGACTCTGGTAATCTTTGATATTCATTAGATTTTATTCTTTTTCTTAATTGTCTAACATCTAAATTATAGACTTCACATTGATTGACATAATATTCTATTTTATTTATATCATCAAATGATAACATTTCATACCAATGACTCCATGTTAACTTTCCCGACAATGTCGGGACTTTTTCAATTATATTATAAAATTGTTTAATTTTATATAATAACGAAGGTGTATATTTTTTACCAAATTTAATTGTCAATCTTTTAGAATAGTCTTTTATTACATTCTTTCCATACTTAGTATCTACATTTTTAAGTAATTCTCCAACTTCTAAATACGTTTTTATTTTTTCTTTTGCTTTTGAATAATCTTTTACATTTTGATATATTTCATGATTTAATATTTTATTTTCTATTTGCTCATAAGTTTTATCTATTTCTTCTATCATATCTACTCCTTTCTATGGACTACAAGTCTCAATTTTTAATTTATTATTTTTAATCTTAAACATAATACTTCCATCTTGATCTGTTCTATATATTTTTGAATTATCTAAATTATTTAACACTTCTTTATTTGGATGACCATATCTGTTATTTTTTCCAACACTAATAATTGAAAACCTAGGATTAATCTCATCTATAAAGTCTTTACTACTACTTGTCTTAGAACCATGATGACCAACTTTAAAAAAATCTATATCACTTATATTATATTTTTTTAATATATCTCTTTCTTTATTTATTCCTGCATCACCCATAAATAAAAATTTATAGTTATTGATTTCTGTATACACAACATTGCTATTATCATTTTCATTATCATAAATTTTTGTATTCAAAAAATATAATATGCATTTTTGCAATTTTATTTTTTCTACATTGTGATAATATTTTATTTCTTTCTTTTTTAATATTTTTATAAAACTTGTTTCTAATTCATTATAGGAATCATTATTAAATATTACTTTTTTAACATTAAATTTTTTAGTTAAATTAGAAGCTTCTCCCATATGATCAAAATCACCATGAGTTAATATTAAATAGTCTATTTTTTTAACACCTACTGATTTCAAATACGGAATAGTAATATTATCTGCTATATTATATTCTTTTTTTCTTTGTCTCCATTTTTCTTTTTTATTATAAGTTTTACCCCCAGTATCTATTAGTACATTCTTATTAAATACTCTTATTAAACATGAATCACCTTGTCCAACATCTAAATATGTTATTACTGGAAACATCGTTATTCTATTATTATTTATAAAGAATACTATCAATAAAGCCAAAAATAATATGTATTTTTTTCTTTTTTTAGTCACGGCAAAATATAAACAAATATAGTATATAACTATTAAAAATATTGGTAGTTTCGCGGCTGAAAATGTTAGAAATTTCATTTTACTTAAAATTATAGTTATTGACTCAAAAATATTAATAATATAATTATTTAATGGATCTAAAAACGAAAAAATCAAAGTAAGTATATTAATCGGAAATAATATAAACGATACAAATGGTATATAAAATATGTTATAAAATATGCTCAAGAAATTTATTTCATAAAAATTATTTATAAGTATTGGAAGTGATACTAAAAATGATGTTAATGATGTAATAAATGACTTAATAAAATAATTATTATCTATGTCTATATTTTTTCTAAATAATATTAAACTAAAACTTATCGAAAATGAAAAAAGAAAACTTATATCATATATATAATATGGATTATATAATAATACTGCACTAATTATAATAAGCATAATATTTACATTTTTTATTTTTAAATCAAATAACTTATTTACTTTAAACAATATAAATTGCATGGTTGATCTTACAATAGAAATAGTATAATTAGTTAAAAATGTATAAAATAGTAAGAATAATATGACAATACTATACTTTGATTTATCATTTATTTTACTTAATATTTTTAATAAGATTATACTTAAAAATGATACATGCATTCCAGATATTGCAAAAAGATGGCTTACACCTAATCTCTGGTATGATTCTATCATATTTGAATTAACATCTCTTTTATCACCAAGTATAAATGTTTTTATGTAATTGCTAGATATATTACTTTCTATTTTTGTTACAATCTTATTTTTAACGTGATATAACAAATTAGTATTTTTTTTAAGTCTTTTTATTTTATCTACTGAAAAAGAATAATATATTTTCTTTGTTTTTAAATATCTTTTATAATTAAATAAGTTAAAATTAGTATTTTCTTTTATTTCAATACTTTTACCTATTACTTCTATATAATCTCCATAACATATTTCAAAATTGTTCTTTTCTTTTTCTGTTTTAAAATAATAATTTAGTATTACTTTATTTTTATTTTTTATAATAATTGTCAGTTTATCTCCATCTATATAATAATCATTTACATACCCCTTTATATTATTATTTAAGTTTTCATATTTAAAAGGAACAAATTTTATATTTATAAATACATAACAAATTGTAAATAAAAAAACAAAGTAATATATATAGTTAGATTTCAATACTATTTTTAATTTTTTCATATAAAGATTCGCCTATTCCAGGTACATTTTTTACATCTTCTATTTGTGAAAACAAACCATTTTCTTCTCTATATTTAATTATTGCATTTGCTTTACTTTCACCTATTCCACTTAATGACTGCAAATCTTCTAGTGTTCCAGTATTTATTGATACTTTTGATTTTTTATCTGGAGTATTATTTTTTTCCTGATTATCATTTTTAGATAATACAATAATACACATTTCATCTGTTATCTTTTTACTTAGATTAATATTTGTTGTATCTGCATTTTTCGTTATTCCACCTGCTAAATTAAGTGCATCTATTATCCTTTTTCCTTCTTTTAGTTTATATACCCCTGGATTTTTAACTTCTCCTTTTACATCAATATAATAATAATTATCATCATACGTAATTTCTTTTTCTTTAACACTTTCATTTACTATATCATCTTCTTCATTCACATTATTTAATGCATAGTAAACTGAAAAAATCAAAAGTAATAATAATACAATTCCAACTAATATTACTTTATAATATCTTTTTATATATTCCATAAAAAAACACCTCCTATAGTTTATATTAACTATAAAGGTGTCTTTATCCCCTATTTTTTTAAATTTTATACTTCAAAATCATCTAAAAAGTCATCTATTGTCATTATTTTGTCATCAATTTCTTTTAATGATACATCTTTTTTAGGCATTTCATCTAATACTTCTATTTCTTCTATATCTATATCATCTTTTTTTGTTAATTCTTTTATTTCAAATACATCTGTTATTTTCTTTTTAGTAATTGTTGATCCGACTGAATATCTATCATTTATTGGTATTTCAGTACTCTTTATTATCTTTATTTCATCATCCACTAAAATACCAAAATTTTCTTTATTAATTATAAATGATTTTAATATTCTATATGGATTAGTTTTTACTTCTCTAATAATAAGCATTCCTCTTCTTGCTCTTGATGATTTTTCTAATTCTTCTATCTTAACTCTTTTTGATGTATTTTTATTTGTAAATACTGTAACATACTCACTATTTTGATTAAATAGTGTTCCACTTACAACATAGTCGTCTTTTAGATTAATTGATTTTACACCAGATGCTTTAACTCCTGTTACTGGAACTTCATTTGAACTATACCAAAGTACATATCCATTATAAGTTGTTACTAATATTTCCTTATCTAGAGAATTAGAAATACTTACAACTTCATCATCATCTTTTAATTTAATACATGTTACTTCTTTTGAATATCTTTGTAGTTTAAATTCTGATAAGTTAGTTCTTTTTATCATACCATTTTTAGTAAATATAGTAATTATTCCTTTATCAAAGTTAGTTACTGGAATACATCCTATTATTTGTTCTTCTGCTTTTATATTTATTATATTGCTTATATGTTTTCCTAAATCTTTCCATTTTAAATCTGGAAGTTCATGAACTGGCACATATAAATAATTACCTAAGTTAGTAAATAAAAGTACTGTATCTAGTGTATTTAATTCATATAAACCAAGTACATAATCATTTTCTTTTAAATTAATATCTACTATATTAGATGATGCAAAACTCTTTTTAGATGTTCTTTTTACGTAACCTTCTTTTGTTATAACTACTATTACATCTTCTTTTTGAATCATATCTATTGCATCTATTTTTATTTCAGATACTTCATCTTTAATAACTGTTTTTCTTTCTGTAGCATATTCTTTCTTTATATCTAATAATTCTTTTTTCATTTGTTTAAATAATATCTTTTCATTAGATAAAACTGAGTTTAAGAATTCTATTATCTGTTCTAATTTTGCTCTTTCTTCTTCTAAAGCTACTACATCTGTATTAGTTAAACGATATAATTTCATATCTACTATTGCAGTTGCTTGTTCTATAGTAAATTCAAATTCTTTTACTAAGTTATTTATAGCATCCATTCTATTATTACTTTTTCTAATGCAAGCAATTACTTCATCTAATATACTCATTGCTTTTAAATAACCATCTACTATATGCATTCTTGCTTTAGCATGTTCTAAATCAAATTTACTTTTTCTTATTGTAACTTCTTTTTGATGAGCAATATATGCATCAATTATATCAACAAGTCCAACAAGTTTTGGTCTTCTATTAACAATAGCAATCATATTAAAACTATATGATATTTGCATATCTGTATTTTTAAGTAAATAATTTAAGATAAGTTCACTATTAGCGTCTTTCTTTAAATCAATTGCAATTCTAAGGTCTCCTCTTGCTGTTTCATCTCTAGCATCTACTATTCCATCTATTTTCTTTTCTATTCTAATATCATTTATTTTCTTAACTAAATTTGCTTTATTTACTTCATATGGAATTTCTGTAATAAGTATTTGATGAACTCCCTTTTCCTTTATAATCTCATATTTACATTTTACATTTATTTTTCCTTTACCAGTTCTATATGCTTCTTCTATATTTTTCTTTCCTTCAATTGTTCCACCTGTTGGAAAGTCTGGTCCTTTTACTATATTAAATATTTCTTCAAAAGAACAATTTGGTTTATCTATTCTATAAACTGTTGCATCTATTACTTCACCTAAATTATGTGTTGGTATATTAGTTGCATATCCAGCACTTATTCCTGTTGAACCATTTACAAGTAAATTAGGAAACTTACAAGGAAGTACTGTTGGCTCTACTCTTGTATCATCATAGTTAGGAGCCATATTAACAGTTCCTTTTTCTATATCTTTAAGTAGTTCACCTGCTATTTTAGATAATCTTGCTTCTGTATAACGCATAGCAGCTGCTGAATCACCATCCATAGATCCATTATTACCATGCATATCAATATATGGAGTCATCATTTTCCAATCTTGACTCATTCTAACCATTGCATCATATATAGATGAATCACCATGTGGATGGTAATTACCCATTATTTCCCCAACTGCTTTAGCACTTTTTCTATATTTTTTATCATATGTATTTTTACTTTCATACATTCCATAAAGTATTCTTCTTTGAACAGGTTTAAGTCCATCTCTTACATCAGGAAGGGCTCTATCTTGAATTATTTCTTTAGCGTATGATGCAAATCTATCCCCCATTATTTCTTCAAGGGCATAATCATGTATTCTTTGTATTACTTCTTTTGTTTCATCATTTTTCTTTTTCATTTAAAGCACCTCCTATATCTTATAATCATCTTCCAAAGAAAATTCTACATTTTCTTCTATCCATTCTTTTCTAGGATCAACGTTATCACCCATAAGTACTGATACTCTTTTTTCTGCAAGAGCAGCATCAGTTATCTTAACTCTAATTAATAATCTATGTTCTGGATCCATTGTTGTTTCCCATAACTGTTCAGCATCCATTTCACCAAGACCTTTGTATCTTTGTGTATCAATTGGTTTTCTATTTTTTGTATATTCTTTTAATTCATCATCATTATAAGCATACACTACTTCATTTTTAGCAAACTCTATTTTATAAAGTGGTGGTGTTGCGATATAAAGTCTTCCTTCTTCTATAAGTGGTCTCATATATCTATAGAAGAATGTTATTAAAAGAACTTGTATATGTGATCCATCAACATCGGCATCGGTCATTATTATTACTTTATCATAATTACAATCTTTAATATCAAAGTCTGTTCCAACACCCGCACCTATTGTATAAATAAGTGTATTAATTTCTGCATTTTTATATGCTTCTTCTATTTTTGCTTTTTCTGTATTAAGTACTTTACCACGAAGAGGTAATATTGCTTGATATCTTCTATCTCTTCCTGTTTTAGCAGAACCTCCTGCTGAATCACCCTCTACTATAAATAGCTCATTTTTAGATGAATCTTTCTTTTGTGCAGGAGCAAGTTTATCACTAATATTTTTTTCTTTTTTCGTTCCACTTGCTTTTCTAGCAGCTTCTCTTGCCTTTCTAGCAGCTTCTCTTGCAGCTTTTCCTTTTAAAGCTTTATTTAATATTGTAACTGCTACTTCTTTATTTTCTTCTAAATAAAATCCAAACTTTTCAGAAACTACATTTTCTACTACAGTTTTAGCAAGTGGTGTACCTAGTTTACCTTTTGTTTGTCCTTCAAACTGAAGTAATGCTTCTGGAATTCTAAGTGATATAACTGCGGTTAAACCCTCTCTTACATCAGGTCCTTCTAAGTTTTTATCTTTTGCTTTTAAATATCCATTATTTCTAGCATATTCATTAAATACTTTTGTTAATGCTGTTTTAAATCCTACTTCATGTGAACCACCATCACTTGTTTTAACATTATTAACAAATGAAATAATATTTTCATTATATGTATCTGTATACTGCATTGCGATTTCTACTTCAATTTTATCTTTTTCTCCAGTAAAATGTAATACATTATGAAGTGTATTTTTTCCTTCATTCATATATTCTGCGAATGATTTAATACCATTTTCATAATGATATTTTACTTCTTTTTTATCTTCTTCATCTATTACTTCTACAGAAAGACCTTTTAATAAGAAGGCAGATTCTTGCATTCTTTCACATATAGTTGTAAATGAGAAGTTTGTAGTAGAAAATATTTTATCATCTGGCATAAATCTAACTGTAGTACCAGTTTTATTAGTAGGACCAGCCTTTTTTAAAGGACTATCTACTTCTCCACCATTTTTAAAACTGATTGTATATTCTGCTCCATCTCTTTTAGATGTTACTATCATCCATTTTGAAAGTGCATTTACAACAGATGCTCCTACACCATGAAGACCACCAGATACTTTATAGTTTCCTTCTTCAAACTTACCACCAGCATGAAGTATTGTATAAATTACTTCTACTGTACTTTTACCTGATTCATGCTTTCCAACAGGAACACCACGTCCATCATCTGAAACACTAACTGAACCATCTGAATGAAGAATTATCTTAATATTTTTACCATATCCATTCATTACTTCATCTATTGAGTTATCTACTATTTCCCATACAAGATGGTGAAGTCCTCTTTTATCTGTTGAACCAATATACATACCTGGTCTTTTTCTTACTGCTTCAAGACCCTCTAGTATTTTAATTGATTTTTCATTATATTCTGCCATAAATAAAACTCCTTTACTTTTCACTATAAGTGATTATAACACATTTTTCCTTTTAAATTCAAGGAAATTTACACTTTTTAGCGTATAAAAAAGAAAGCAACTATTGCTTTCTAATCTATATTTTCAAGTACTGCTGGTAATATTTGTTTCTTTCTAGATACTAGTCCATCTACATAGTATCCTTGTTTTATTTCACCATATATATTTTCAAGTACTTTTTCTGCTTCTTTTGTATAAATAATATATGAACCATTTTTAATAATATCTGTTATACATATTATAATAAATGAATATCCTTCTCTTGTATTTATTTCTTCTAATGTATTTATATAGCTATCAAGTTCATCAAATATTCTATCAACATCTAATGTAAATACTTGACCTATTGCAACTTTTTTATCTCCTATTGGGAATGATTTAAAGTCACTTTTTATTACTTCTTCTTTAGTCATACCTTCTAGTGATGTTCCTGCTTTAAACATATCAAGTGCATATTTTTCATAATCAACACCAGCAATTGAAGATAAATCTTCTACTACTTTTTTATCTATTTCTGTAGTTGTTGGACTTTGAAGACATAATGTATCAGATAAAATACCTGAAAGCATTAATCCAGCAATTTCTTTTGGTATTTTTACATTATTTTCTTTATACATAAAATAAATAATTGTATTTGTAGATCCTACTGTCATATTTCTAAAATTAATTGGATTATTTGTATTAATATTACCAATTTTATGATGATCTACTATTTCAAGTATACTTGCTTCATCTAAACCTATTACACTTTGTTCTTTTTCTTGATGATCTACAAGTATTACTTCTTTATTATGTTTTTTACCTATTTCAGTAATTCTTATTAATCCTAAACACTTATTATTGTTATCTAATATTGGATAGTTATTGTGTTTTAATTTTTTACTCATTTCAATAAAATCATCATAATAATCATTTTCTTTAAATACTTTAGATTCATCTTTTTGAAGTATTGTACTTATTGAATTTGAAAGTGTTATTAACTTAGATACTTCAAATGAATCTTTACTTGTTTTTATTATATTTACTTTATTTTCTTTAGCAAGTACTATATGTTCCTCTTTTATTTTAGAATTTCCAGTTAATATTAATAATTTAACTTTTTCTTTTATTGCTTTTTCAATTATACTATGTCTATCTCCGATTATTAAAACAGTATCTTTAGTTAAATTAACACTATTAAGGAAAGTTTCACTTCTATATGATGCTTCTATAATATTTCCTTTTATTTCTTCATCAAATTTTAGTACTTCTTCTCCTTCTAGTACATCTACTATATTACTATATAATGCGTCTATATTAGAATTATAATTTTTAAGTAATGCTTTTGCTAAATCTTTGATTGTTACTATACCAACATAATTATTTTCTGAGTCTACTATAGGTGTTCCTGTAATTTCTTTTTCATTTAAATAATCATATACTTTACTTATTGATGAATCTTTACTGATATATGTTCCTTTTAGATATTCAATATCTTTTAATTGTAATTTTACATCATTTAAATATGCTGGTTCTTTTTGATTAAAGCAATCAAGTGCATATTTTGTTTCTTTGTTAATATGACCAAGTACTCTAGGTTCTGTAGCCATTCCTAATTGATTTTTTAAATAAGACAAACTTATTGATGCGGTTACTGCATCTGTATCTGGTGTTTGATGACCAAAAATATATACTTTTTCCATTTTTTCACTCCTTAAACAATAATATTTTATTACTTTATATAAATGTTTGTCAACAAATTATTTGTTTGTATACACGTATGCATACTGTTTTTTACACATATCATTAGGTGCACTTTTTTGTACTGCTTTTGTTTCTATTCTTTTATAACCTTCTATTTCTCTTTCCAATGTACCTAAAAATACCTGAATTTTACCATTTTCTAAAAGTATTTCTTTAAAATCTTCATCTATTTTTGACATTATAAACTCCATTTTTTCAGGATCTATTTTATCTAATCCATAAGATAAATTTATAAATGAGTATAGTTCATTTACTAAACTAATAATTTGGTTATCATTCGCAAGCACAAAGCTTACATTAGTATTTTCTCTTGCCTCATAGTATCTATTAGTTAAAAGATATCTAACATACATTGATAGTATATTATAATCATATCCTATTTTTGTTAATAGTCTTGAGTATAATGCAACTTTAGGATTCCTTTTAAATACTTCATCAAAGAAGTATCTAGTTTTATCATCTAAATTACTTCTAACGCTTAAGTATCCATCATATGATAAATATTTTTTATTATTTTTTGCATAGTCTCTAAAAAAGTAAGAGAAAAAATCTTTATGATCTTCTTTTAGAAATGCTAACTTTAAATAAAGAAAATATTCATCAAATCTATTTGGACTATAACATGTAACATTACCATTATAAGATAATAAATCTATTACTTCATCACCAGAATTATACTTTGTTAAAACATTTTTACCAGATATTTTATATTCTCTAAAAGTTTTAAGTGAAACTCCTGTGAACAATTTTACTGGTCTATATTCTTTGGAATCAACAATATTACCTTTAATAAATAATCTTGCATTTTCTATATCTTTATCTACTTGCATAAAAAAACTCTCCTTTTTGTAAGTGAGAGTTATTATAACACTTTTTTTAATTATTCGCTATATTTTGAGTCTATGTTTAAGTATTCTTCTAGTGTAAGAGTAGAATCATGTACTTTTTTAGCAATTTCTTCTCCTAAATATCTTACATGCCATGGCTCATACTTATAACCTGTTATTTGTTCTTTTCCCTTAGGATACCTAATTATAAATCCATATTTATAGCAATTTTTCTCTATCCATATTGCTTCTGGTGTTCCTTCAAAAGATGAATCTATTATATTTAAATCCATCGCATAACCTGTTTGGTGTTCTGAATGTCCTGGTCTTGCGGAATATGTATCTACTTTTTCCTTACTATCATTTTTTAAATAATAATTATATAAATTATCTTGAGTAGTATATGACCTATAACCAGACGCTATCCATAATTTTATATTATCTTTACTAGCAGCTTCTTTCATTTTCTCAAATGCATTATAAGCATCTATATTTAATTTTCCTGGATCATAATCTTTTGGAAGTGAATATGTTTTGTTTACTATTAATATACCATTTATATAAGTAAGACCATCTTTTACTTCTATCTTAGGTTCCTTTTTACTTTTTTCTATTACTTTTATTTTTATTTCTTTTTTGATATTTGAATTTTTAGCTTTTATTACTACCTTATCAGTACCTTTTTTATTTGCGATTAACTTATTATTTTCCATACTAAATATATCACCTATTTTAATATATTCAATATCTTTTATGGTAGTACGTTTTGGTATATATTCTAAATTTAGATTTATAGTACTACCTTTATATACTGTTAAATCTTTAGCATTTAAATATTTAAGTTTTACATATGTTATGAAATAAGATGAATATTTTTTATTAAGAGTTATAGAAACTTTAGAGTTTTTTACTTCTTCCTTTAATTTTATTTCTTCAATCTTATTATCATTAGTAATACCATATATATCTACAATTTTATTTTTTAATAAATAATTTGGTAATTTAATAGTTATTTTTGATGAATTTAATAATATACCTTTATTATCTATAAAATATGCTTTTGAATTATTAAAGTCACTATCTAACTTTTTATTATATAAATTTACATTTAAATCCATTTTCTTTTTTATATTATTAGTATTTATAGTTATACTATATTTTTTAGAATTAATTTTTACACTTTTTTTATTTTTTCTTAAATAATCAATAGTCTTATTATAAATTTTTAACTTATTATATTTTTTATATATTGAAACTACATTATTTTTAGAGTTTGTTACTTCATTATAAACTTTATTATTATATGAAATATATATTATAAGTTTACTAAGTAATATTATCGAAATTATTACAAATATAAGCATAAATATTCTATCATATCTTATGCCTCTTTTCTTTCTTCTTTTCTTTTTCATAATAATCACTATCCTTATATATATTGTATCACAATAAACAAAAAAAAGATATTAATATATCTTTCAGAGTGTTGACAAAGTTCAATACTCTTTTCTTTTAGAAAAAAGTATGGTAAAATTAAATTGCGAGAAAAAATT
>CAKPCA010000013.1 GCA_934141145.1 uncultured Bacilli bacterium | reverse complement strand
TGCACTTTCTCCCCATGCTGTTCTTTCACTTTTTTCTATTACATCTAATATCTTTGGTACTGCTATTATTACTATTACTGCTAATATTACTATTACTGCTAAAAGCTCTATTAATGTAAATCCTTTTTTCTTCATTTTCCTACTCTCCTATCATCTACTTTTAGTATACAATTTTGATTTACTTATTGTCAATTCGTTATTTTTATATTTACAGAAGTTTGTGTTAAATTTTATAATTGATAGCATTAATTTTTAATACTTTAATTTATTATTTATAATAAATTATGATTTTTATTGTATTATATAGTTTAATAAATTATCTTTTTTTACTATCAAACATTAACACAATCAAAAAAAGAATTATATCAATTCTTAAAATGAATTAATATTAATTCTTACTTTTTTATTATCTTTTAAATAGGAACTTGCTTGAACTACTGTTCTAATAGCATTAGCAATTTTACCTTCTCTACCAATTACTATTCCCATATCACTTTCTCTTACCATTACTTCAATAACTATTTCTTCATCACTAGAAAATTCTTTTACAGAAATTGATTCAGGATCAGATACTAATGATTCTACTATCATTTTAGTTAACTCTACTAATGACATTACTATTTACCACTCTTTTCGTTATGGAATTTAGTCATAATTCCTGCTTTTGATAATACATCTTTTGCAGTATCAGTTGGAGTTGCTCCTGTACGAAGCCATTTTAAAGCTTCTTCTTCATTAATTTTAATTTCACCATTCATTGGATTATAATAACCAACAGATTCAATAAATCTTCCATCTCTTGGACTTCTTGAATCAGCTGCTACTACTCTATAAAATGGTTTCTTTTTAGCACCCATTCTTTTAAGTCTTAATTTAACTGCCATAATACTTGCCTCCTTTTAATAAAATTACTAATACAATAATACTATAAAAAAACAATAGTGTCAACTATTTTTTGTTGACACTATTCTAAAAAGTCTTCATTTACTTCTTCATCTATTTCTTTCATTGTATCGTCAGTTACTTCATCATCAAAAACTTCCCATTTATCTTCATCATCTTCTACCATTATTTTAACTTTTGTATCTCCTACTACCTCAATTCCTAATTCTTTTTCAATTTCAAAATCTATTGTATTACCATTTATTTGAACATTACCACAAGTTGGTTGTTTTAGTGCTCTTACTATTATTTCAGAATCATTAAAATCTACATCAAGCTTAGTTTTTACTGCAATTACTTCATTATATTTAATGTTTTGATTGATAACATTAGTTTTTGTATCATTATCATATGAATACCATATATTTATATCAAAAGATCCATTAACTAAAACATCATCACCTTGAACACTACCTTTGAATTTATTATTAATGATCCAGCATCCTAATATAGTTGATGGTAATACATCACTTGTTACTGAATATTTATTTTTAAAATACTTCTTACCTTTACCTATTACAGCTTTAGTTACAATTTCCTTATAATTAGACATTTCATCACTCCTCTACTTTAATTTATGATAAAAAATAAAAAAAGTGCCTATAAATTGCACTTTTTACTAATTATTTTCATTAAAAGGTAAATTAATTGCTTTATTATTATTAAGTTTAGTATTTATTATTTCTATTTTATATTCTAATTTATTAGCATCATAACTAGTATTATTTAAATTATCAATAGTACTATCTATTTTGTATACTAGTCCTAAATCCTTATCTATATAAATATATAAAGTACTAGAATTATTATTATCTTTACTAGTTAAAATATTTTCTTTATATATAATATTATATATATCATAAACCTTCATTTTTACAGAATACTTTAGATATTTTTTATTATCTATATTTTCTTTTCCTAAATATTTAACATTACTTACTTTATTTTTCAAATCACTATAATTAATATCAAATATTGTATTTATCTTTTGTATATTTTCACCATTATATGCACCATTTGCTTCAGTATATAACTTTATACCACTACTTTTTGTAACATAATAATTATTAATATGATTTTGAAGTTTATCATCTACATACTGATAATATTCCTCATGCACTACTGATTTTGTTTTATCTAAAGAATATTGAAGCTCTGATTTACTATTACTACTATTTATATAAAGATTAATATTCGTATTATAATTTATTTCTTTGAAATATTTAGTAGTATTTTCTATATAATTATTAAATGATACTTTTTTAAATATATTTATTAGAAAAAATATTACAGTAATTGTTAAAACAAGTATAATACTTATAATTATAATCTTTTTCTTACTCATTTTTTCACCCTCTATTATATAGAAAAAAAGTTAATTATATAGTCATTAACTCTTCTTCTTTTTCTTTTATTCTATCTTCTACCTTTTTATTATATTTGCTTATTAATTCTTGAACTTCTTCAGTCATTCTTTTTTCTTCGTCTTCATTTATTTCAGCTTTTTTTAAAGAGTTATTAGCATCTTGTCTTATATTTCTAAGTGCTATCTTTGCTTCTTCGCCCATAGTTTTTGCTTGCTTAACATATTCTTTTCTTCTATCTTCAGTAAGTTCTGGTATAGCTATAAAAATAAGTTCTCCATTATTATTTGGTATTAATCCTAAATCTGCTTCATAAATTGCTTTTTCTATTTCACTAAGACAAGATTTATCAAATGGTTTAATTTGAAGTCTTCTTGCTTCTGGTACTGATACAGTTGCTAACTGATTAAGTGGTGTAGGTGCACCATAATAATTAACTTTAACACCATCTAATATTGCAGGATTTGCTCTACCTGCTCTTATACTTTTAAGTCTTTCATTTAAATTTGCTACAGCTTTTTCCATCTTTTCTTCTGTTTCTAATAAAACATCATCCATATTTTTTTCTTTCCTTTCAAACTATATATATTTTACTATATATTATTATTTTCATCAAGTTATATTTAACAACCTGTATTACAAGTTTTATTATATACTTTTTCTATATCTTGTTTTAATTCTTCTTTTATTTGATTTTTTTGTTCTTCAGTTAAATCTTCTAAATATTTTACTTCTTTACCATTTTCATCTGTTTTTGTTTTTAACTCATGTCCTTCATATGTACCACTATGATAACTTACAATCTTACCATTTTGTATAAATAATATAAGTGGCACTCTTATTACTTTTTTATCAGTATCATTTCCATTTTCATCTTTTTCATATGGTAAAACATCATCAAGTAATTTTAAAAGTTCATTATATTCTTTCTTATTTTCTGGATTTGCATTTTTATCTGGTCTCATATTATAAAAATTTTCAATATAATAAACACTTGTTATATTTTTTTCTTTTGCTGCATCATTTAAAACACCTACAACTTGTTTACACCAAGGACAAGTATTAAAACCTAAATATAATATACCTGTTCCTTCTTTTACCATATCTACTGCATCTTTAGCACTTATTCTCTTGTATACATTATCTTTATCTACTTTTTCATATAAACTACTAAAATGTTCTGCTTCAGTTTCTTTGTTTTCTTTTTTTACATTGTTAGTACAACCAACCATAAAAATAGTTGTTAATAAAATTAATATACTATATAATACTTTTTTCATTTTTACACCTCTTACTACCGTAATAATTGTAACACAAAAAAAAGATATTTAAAATATCTTTTATTTAATTTGACTCATAACTTCTTCTACAAAGTTTTCTTCTTTCTTTTCGATACCTTCTCCAACTTCAAAACGTACCATGTCTACTATAGAACCACCATTATCACTTACGAATTTAGAAACTGATTCACCTTCGCCTTTAACAAAGATTTGATTTTCTAAACATATTTCTTGATAGTAAGCATCAACTTTACCAGGCATAATTCTTTCTTCAATTATTTTTTCAGGTTTACCTTCATTTAATAGTTGTTCTTTAATAATTTTCATTTCTTTTTCTAGTGTTTCTGTTGGAACATCTGATGATTTAACATACATAGGTCTCATTGCTGCAGCATGCATAGCTACATCTTTAGCAACTTCTTCTGAAGCACCTTCTAATAAAGTAAGAACTGATATTTTTCCACCCATATGGATATAACTACCAAAATTTTGTGAATCAGTTTTAGTAAGTCTTGCGAATCTTCTAAAACTTATTTTTTCACCTATTGTTGCAGTCATATTAATAAGAGTATCATTAAGTGTTCCTTCTTCAGTTTTAAGACTCATTGCTTCTTCCATTGTTTTAACATCATTATCAGCAATTAATTTAGCTATAGTATTTACTAAATTAACAAATTTTGCATTTTGAGCAACAAAGTCAGTTTCACAGTTTACTTCAACAATTGAAGCATTATTACCATCAACTACTACTGTACTTAAACCTTCAGCAGCTATTCTATCTTGTTTTTTAGCAGCTTTACTAATACCTTTTTCTCTTAAGTAATCGATAGCTCCATCGATATCACCATTAGAATGTTCTAGAGCTTTCTTACAATCCATAAGACCAGCACCAGAAATATCTCTTAATTCTTTAATTAAACTTGCATTCATTTTATTTCCTCCTTTTAGATTCTTTCATTATTTATTTAAAACTTCTAAAAGTTCATTTTTCTTTAATTTGCTGTATCCTTCGATACCTTTTTCTTTAGCTAATTCTTTAAGTTCAGCAACTGTTTTTTTAGATAAATCTTCTTTATCTTCGGCTTTGACTTCTTCTTTAACAGTTTCTTTTTCTTCTTTTTTAGCTTCTACTTTTACTTCTTTTTTTGTTTCTTTTTTATTATCTTTTTTTATTTCTTTATTAGAATTTTTTGCTTTATCTTCATCAGTTAAGAAATCTACTAATTCTCTATCTGTACCTTCATTTATTGCATTAGCAAGTACACCTAAAATAATTTTAACTGCTCTTACAGCATCATCATTTGCAGGTATTACATAATCAACTAAATCTGGATCACAGTTAGTATCAACAATACCAAATACAGGTATTCCAAGTTTTCTTGCTTCTTTTATTGCTATATATTCTTTCTTTGGATCAGTAATGATCATAGCATCTGGTAATTTTTTCATATTTCTAACACCACAGAAGTATGAATTTAACTTATCATATTCTTTTTTGATTTTAATTACTTCTTTTTTAGGAAGTACATCAAATGTACCATTTGCTTCCATCTTTTCTACTTGATCAAGATAATTAATTCTTCTTCTAATTGTTCTAAAGTTAGTTAAAGTACCACCTAACCATCTTTCAGTAATATAATAACTATCTGATCTTACTGCTTCTTCCATTGAAGCTTCTTGAGCTTGTTTTTTTGTACCAACAAAAATAACTTTACCACCATTTTGTGCGATTTCTCTTAAAGCAGCATATGCTTCCTCTATTTTCTTAACTGTTTTTTGTAAATCTATAATATAGATTCCTTCTCTTGCTGTAAAGATGTATTCCTTCATTTTTGGATTCCATCTTTTTGTTTGATGTCCAAAATGAACACCAGCTTCTAATAAATATCCCATTGAAACTACTGACATATTTTTCTTCCTCCTTTTGTTTTTTTCTTTGTAAATATATCTTTTTTACTCCCCACCATAAGGCACTAGGTTTGTAAATCAATATTTACGCATATTTCAAAGCCAGAATTATTATAACATACGATCATTTTAAAGTAAATGTGTTTTTATATGATTTTATTACATTTTATGCACATTTTCTTTATTATTCAACTCATTTACATATCTTGTTTCAAACATCATTGATTTCATATTACCCCATTTTATATTTTCATCATCTTCATCATATATAAAGTCAGTATCTATAATAACATACTCACCTTTTTTTAGAATCTTAGTACTTGTTCCTTCTATACCCTTTGCTTCATTATCTAACAATACATTATCATAATGTACTATATTATCCTTTAAAAGTCTCCCTAAATTATCATTTTTTACATCTGTCCATATTATTCCATTTGTTCTTAAATCTTTATATATTTGATATAATTCATCGTCTGTTAAATTAACTTTAGTATCAACTTTTTCAGAAACTTCTATTACCATAGGAATATCAGAAATAATTGATAAATCTTTTCTTATAATTGGAACTAATATATGTTCATTATTAGGTATATTAAATCTCATTCTTTCAGATCCTATTTTTAATATTTTATCTCCGATTTCAATTACATTTGAATAGTTTCCACCATTTAGTTTTTTTATATCTATAAATCTTACTTTTTCTTTATCCTTTATCTCTTTTATCATCATCATTAATATAGATTCTAAATTTTCTTTATCTTTTACATTATTAAACTTTGAAAATCTAGTTAATAACATTGAACTTGCAAATTCTTCTTGATTATCATTATATTTTTTATCTAATAAAATTTTATTTTCTTCAGTTAAAATTATATTAGCATTTAACACAATTAACTTTTTTATAGTAAAATTATTAAGCAAATATTCAAAATTATCATTTATAATTTTAGAAATATCAAAATCATATTTTAAACCTAATATAAAATTAAGCTCTGATGCAGCTGCTTCTTTTATTATAAACAAAAATTTATCTTCTAAAATTGGCATTAATTCTTTTTTTGACATAAGTTTATAAACTATATATTCCAAATATCCTTTTGCTCTATGAATAACTAAATCTTCAAAATTTATTTTTATTAATTCTTCTATACTTTTATTAAAAAATATAGAATTTGTATTTTTTTCATATAATTCATCTATATCACTTTGTGTAACAACATTATTTTTATATTTTATTTTCATTATTTTATTATATTTTGCTTGATTCATAATTAACTCCTAAATACTTACATCTATATCTATTTTTATTTTATTATTATTTTCTTCTAGTAAATATACATCATTTAACATATTTCTAGTAAATTCTTTGTTC
The DNA here is from genome assembly GCA_934141145.1 of uncultured Bacilli bacterium. Classification (GTDB taxonomy): domain Bacteria; phylum Bacillota_I; class Bacilli_A; order RF39; family UBA660; genus CAG-433. Next base: position 25,821 of record CAKPCA010000013.1, on the reverse strand, counting down.
CTATATTTTATAATTATTTCAAAATAATAAATATTATTTACTTTTGACATACTACCTATAGATGGTCCTAATACTATCATATTTTCATCTTTTTTATTTCTAATATAGTCACCTATTTTCTTTGCTTCTTTATAAGTTTCATTAAAATCTTTTCCACCTATTTTTATTACTGAAACAAAATAATATGGTGGATATTTTAATTTCTTTCTTATTTTTATTTCATCATTATAAAATCCATCATAATCATGATTTTTAGCATGCATTATACTATAATTATCAGGATTAAAAGTTTGTACTATTACTATTCCTTCTTTATCACTTCTTCCTGCTCTACCAGATACTTGACTTATAAGTTCATATGTTTTTTCTAAAGATCTAAAATCTGGTAAATTTAATATAGTATCTGCATTTATTACTCCAACAAGCGTTACTAAAGGAAAATCAAGACCTTTTGCAATCATTTGAGTACCAACTAAAATATCATACTCATGATTCATAAATGAATTTATTATTTTTTCATGTGAATTTTTCTTAGTTGTTGTATCTATATCCATCCTAATAACTCTTGCACTTTTAAATATCTTTTTTATTTCTTCTTCTACTTTTTCAGTACCAGTACCAAATGATTGTAAAGTACCTGTTTTACACTTAGGACAAAACTCTTTTTTATTTTCTGCATAACCACAATAATGACACCTATTCATATCACTTGTCTTATGATATGTAAGTGTAATATCACAATTAGGGCATTTTATTACTTCACCACAATTTTTACACATTAAATAACTAGAATATCCCCTTTTATTTAAAAGTAACATAATTTGTTCATTATTTTCTAATTTTTCTTGTATATTACTTATAAGTTCTCTTGAAAATAGAGTATTACCGCTTTTTATTTCATCTTTCATATCTATTATTTTTACATTAGGAAGATGGGCGTTATTAGCTCTTTTTTCTAATTTTACAAGTTCATAATATCCTTTTTTACTTCTTGCATATGTTTCTATTCTAGGAGTAGCACTTCCAAGAACTACCTTTGCATTATGATATTTACCTCTCTTAATTGCAACATCTATAGCATTATATCTTGGATTATGATCTTGCTTATATGATGATGAATGTTCTTCATCAATAATTATTATTCCTATATTAGTAAATGGTACAAAAATTGCACTTCTTGCTCCTACTACAATTGATGCTTCTTTATTTTTTATTCTTCTATATTCATCATATTTTTCTCCATCTGATAAACCACTATGAAATATAGCAATTTTATTTGAAAAATGATTTCTAAATCTTTGTATTATTTGAGGAGTTAAACTAATTTCTGGTACTAACATAATAGCTTCTTTTCCTTGATTTATACATTCATTTATTAAATGAATATATATTTCTGTCTTACCAGATCCAGTAACACCATTTAATAGTATTACTTCTTTATTTGACTCTTTTATTTTATTAAGAGCTTCCTTTTGATAAGAATTTAAAGTACTAAGTTCTTTTATTTTAGATGAATTATCTACTCTATAATGTTCTTTATATAAAATATCAATGATACCTTTATCAAGCAAAACTTTTACTATACTATTACTATATTTATTTTTAGAAACTAAATTATTATTAAGTAAATCATCTATTACTTCATTTTGTTTTTTTGCTTTAGAATTTTTTAAAAAATCTTTTGCTTTATCTATTGAAATTAACTTTATATACTTGTCAGTTTTTATATTAATATTTGATTTTCTCTTTGCTTTATATGCCTTTGGTAACATACTTTGATAAACTGATATTAAATTTGAAACAAGTTCATCTGATAATTCTTTACCTAAATTAAGTAATTCTTTATTTAATATTGGTTCTTTGTCTAATACTTCTATTATATCTTTTAATTCATAATTACTTTCTTTCTTTACATTTATTATAAATCCTTCTAGTTTTTGATTACCAAATGGAACTAATACTCTTTTACCTATTTGTATTTCTGGTTCTAATATAGAAGGCACATTATAATCAAATTTTTTTTCTTTTTGTTTAAACTTTATTTCTACTAATACACTTACTACCAATGTTATCCCTCCTATACATAATTCATTATATCATGAAAAAAGATAAACTAAAATTAGTTTATCTTTATTTTTCTAGTTTGATTTGCATATTTCCAATCTCCACCTGGATTATTATCAAACCATTTACTTTCAGTTCTTGTATTAGTACTATAGTGTTTATATTTATATTGAGTTTTCTTTTCTATATTATAAGTATATTCACCAAGATCTTTTTTATTTTTTACCCATTTGCCTAAATCTGCATATGATGTTTTAGTTTCTGTTTTATTTTCACCAGTATAAGTATAACCTTCTGGTGGAGTTATTGATGTTGTCCATATTGTATCTGCTATATATTTTTCTGGGTTATTGTACTTATACTTATATTGAATTCTTGTTTTTACATTATAAGTATATTCACCTAATTTAGATTTATTTGTTACCCATTTACCTAGATTTTCATAACTTATAACTGTTGTAACTTTTCTTTCGTTAGCATACTCATAACCTGCTGGAGATGTTTTTGAATCAGTCCATACAGTATCTGCTATATATTTTTCTCTATTATTAATTCTATATTTATATTCTATTTTAATAACTGTATATCCAGAATTTACATAACTACTTGGATCACTTACTGTTTTTTCATCTGTTTCTACCTTTGATGTTTCAGAATATGTTCTGTAATTATATAGATATGTATAACTACGTTGTTTTTTATGAACACGATAATAGTAAACTCTTACTTGTGATTTACCACCACAATTTATAGTACACTTTTCATCTGCAGAATATAAGAATTCATTCCATGTATCACCTGAATATGTTGGTAATTCAACACCTACTGATCTATATGAATTATATACTGTTTGCCATGAAGTTGTTTCTTTAGTTTGAGCTGGACCAGACCATTGTTTTGTTGCAGTGTCTGCTGGTTTTGAAGTTCTCCATGTAGTGTCTAATGTCCAATTACTCCATGTTCCAGCAGTTCTTTTAATTGTTCTTCTAACTGTATATCTAGTATCCATAAGAACTACTGTTTCAGAAAGTTGTTTCTTTTCAGTTGTATAACTTGTCTCAGTCCAATTATCTCTATAAGCATATTTAATATGTTTATATTTGTTTACTATTTTTTCTATTCTTTTTTGACCTGTATACAATGTTCTCTTTGCAACAAGTTTTAAATTATCGCTTACAGATTTAACTTCATCAGTCCAGTCTGTATCATAAGACCATTTATCTTTATATTCATATTTTACATGTTTATATAAAGTAGTACCACTATTAACTTTCTTTTGACCTGTATACAATGTTTTTGTATCTACTAATTTAGTAGTGCTTGTTTCTTTTAATTTCTTATCTTGGAAATCACCGATAGTCCATTTACCCTCAGTTATTGATCTTGTATATAAATATTGTAATTTATACTTAGAATTATCTGATGGTATTGTATTATTTCTATTATTAGAACCATTATTATTATTTTTGGTATTAGTAGGTACGTTTACAGTTACCTCACCAGTTTTTTCATCTGTCTTAACTATATCTGAACTACATTTACCATCTGGACAAAAATTATAGCATCCAATAGGCTCTATTATATAATCACTCTTACCATTACAAGATAAATATACTTTTAATACATATTCTTTTTCATCTTTTCTAACTGTTACATATGATTTTTTAGTATCACATTCCTTACCATCTTTATCTAAAAATGGTAAAATTAGTTTTTTATCAAGCATATCTTGCAAAGTTAATGTTTCTTCCTTACCAATGTCTTTTGGCATTCTATCTGTTGTAAAATAATCTTCCGCAGCATCTTTCATAGTTTGTACATTACTATTAAATACTGCATCATAGAATGTAGTTAAATTTGGCATTGGAAATAAAAATGTAAGTAAAAATACAAATAGTACTATTAATACTACTTTTACTAATATATCCCTTATTATACTTGAATTTTTTCTTTCTATATCCATAAAAAATTCCCCCTTTTGAATAGACGCCGTATATAATATCACAAAGGCTATATTTTGTCAAATTATTACCTTTGTGATATTTTTTAATTTCAAGCACAAAAAAAACATATCAAAAAACATAAAGATAACTATAATATATATTTATAATAGGCGTAAAAATTTATGTTAAATAAATACTAATAGAATATTTATTAACAATTCATTAATTACAACATCGATACTATCTTATTATGCATTTATATTTATTTTTTATTTTTCCACCATAACCTGTTACTTTCCACCTACTGCCTAAATAGACATTTTCTTTATTACTCTTTTTTTATCAATTTCTTCTGCTATATCATTATAAGTAATTGTTTCACCAAATGGTATTAAATTCATTATATCAATTACTTTTTTTCTAAAAATTACTATATTATTTATCTTATATTTGGTTGAAAAGTTTGTAACTTTTCTACTAAAATAAATATCTAACTATTTTTTATAAATAGTTTTATAATTCATTAGTACCTCATTTTTTATAAAATATACAAAAAATAGAAAATATTATCTTATATTCTCATATTTTCTATTATTTTACCTATAATTTTATTTTTCTTAGCTTTTTTATATTATCATTTAATATAATTAGAGCATTTTCTAAATAATCACCATTTGTTAAATCAATATCTATATATGATAATGCCTCATTTATTGAAACACTATTTCCAACAGATAAAAATTTAATATATTTATCTAAAATTTTAGATTCATTATCCAAAATTCTTTTAGCAATATTACATGCGATAGCTGTTCCAATTGAATATTGATATAAATAATAACTATCTTGCATTATATAATGTTGAATTTTACTCCATCCATATTTGATATTATCTTCATAAATCATTTCATCTCCATTATATTTCTTACTAATTTCTAAGTATATTTCATTTAAAGTATCATTATTAACAAATTCATTATTTTCTAGTTTTTGTATAATTATATATTCAAATTCAGTAAGCATGACTTGACCAAATAATGAATTTCCTAAACTACCTATATTATTATTTAAAATATATATTTTCTCTTCTTCAGTTTTGCAATTATTTAACATATAATTATTAAATAACATTTCATTTACTTTAGATGCTATTTCAGTTAAAAAGTAACTAAATTCAAAATATTCAAAATCATTATTTTTCTTTGTATAATAAACATTCATTGCATGACCAAATTCATGTACTAATGTTCTAATAGAATTAATTGAACCATCATAATTATTTAAAATATAAGGTGCACCATGATATGAAATACATGTAAAAGAACTACTTCTTTTATCTTTTTTTGGAAATACATCAACCCATCCTTCATTAAACATTCTATCTATTAAATTTATACACTCATTTCCTAAAATACTTAGACTATTTTTCATTAATTTAATAGCTTCTTCAATATTATATTCTATTTTAGGAATTGAACATAATGATAAAGATGTATCATAAAAATGTAACTCTTCTAATCCTAAAATTTCTTTTTTTAATTTTCCAAAATCATGCATAATATATAAATTTTCATTTACTTTTTCAATAAGTTTTTCAACAATATCATTATCTATTTCAAGTTCAAATAATTTTTTAGACAATAATGAATCATATCTTTCTTTTTTAGATAACTCTATATCATTTTTTAATTTATTCAAATATAAATCTGTTAATATCAAATTACATTTTTCATATTCTTTTGTGTAAGCATCAAATATAATTTTACGATGATTTTGATTATTATCTATCATTAAATCATTATAATTAAATCTATTTACATTAACTACTTTATCACCAAGTGATAATTGTTCTAATTCAAAACCATTATTAAATAAAGATTGATATTTATTTTTAATATCTTGTGATATAGCTTCATAGTTAGCTTTGTAATCTCTATCTTTTAATATGTGATCTTTTCTACGTAATATTAAATATATATACCTTTTATGTTTAAAACATTTTTTATCTTTTAAGTAGTTATTAACCTCTTTACTATTATCTAACAATTTGTTTTCAAATTTATTTATTAATTTTAAAATTTCTTGATACAGTACTAAAGCTTCATTAAACATTGTTTTATATTTTTCATTATTTAAATCTATATCCAAATGTCTTTTAGGATAACAATATATAATTTCAATTTCCTCATTAACTTTAATATATTCATTTATAAATTCTAAAAACAAATTGATATTATCTAAAAAGCTTTCTACTTTTATATTTAATTTTTCTACTTGTTCATTTAATTTATGATACTTTTCTTCCCAAGAATCATCATTACATAACAAATTTAAATTCCACTCATATTTCATATTTTTCCTCCATACACTCATTATACATTAAAAATAAAATTTTTTCTATATTCTGATTGCATCAAAAAAATAGAAGAACTAATCTTCTATTTTATTAATATAATTAATTATTTTGTTAGATAATTTTGTTACACTCATTATTAATAGAATCTTTTGATCCTTCAAACCATAATCCAATTAAATATTCTCCGTCACTATTAATTATAATATCAAATAAATCATTTTTTTATAAATACTTTTATAATTCATTAGTACCTCATTTTTATAAACTAAGTAATATGTAAAAAACTAATGATAAAATTATTAATCCCACTCCAGTACATAAAAATACTATACCTACTGTTTTACTTATCGTAACTACTTTTTCTACAAATCCTTGTTTTGGATTTTTAGGATTATAAAATACTGGTAATTCTGTTCCTAATGGCCATTTTTCTTCTGCTAATACTCTATAGTTATGATAAAAACCTACAGTATTTATATAAAATGTATCATCCAATATAGAAAAATTATCATTTTCACCAAGCATTTTGTTTTTATTTAATACATATTTATTTTTTGATACAATTTTTTTATAGTGTCTGTATGCATTATATTTTTTACCATCTACAGTGTACTCAACAACTGGTGATATAGATCTAGCATTATTTGATCCAAAATATTTATACTTTATAACATTCCCTTTTACCATACTTGTACAATTTTTCTTAAGTCTTTTTTCTTTTAGAAAAAAGACTATTGACAAAATAATTAATAAAATTCCTACTAAAGCTATACAAATTGAAGAAATCATTTGTGCATTCATATTTTTCACCTCATTTAATTATAACATAAAAAAAAGTTTTATTTTACATATATAATTTACTAATAAAAAAAGTACACCTTTAATAAAGTGTACTCAATTAATCAATAATTCTATTCATTTACTTCATTAGTATCTATAACTATTAATGGTATATATATTTCATCATCTGTATATCCAGCATGCTGCGAATATAATGGATAATCACCATCAGAAATAAATGCTTTCTTTGTATGAGAAATAGCTAAATAATCACCTAATTCGCTTCTAAATTTTGGATTTTCTTCGCCATCACCAAATAGTTTCGAATCTATTACTTCTTCTTTTGTATATAAATTAAAATATTCACTAAAATATTTATTAAACAAATTTTCAAACTCTTCTTTTTTACCATCTTTTATAAAAAATGCAGTTGCTCTAGGTTCAATAGATGGAACCCTTTTTAAACATTTTATAATATCAGGATAATCTTTTAAAAATATGTCTTCTTCATTTAAATGTCCATGATCTGCCACTACAAAAATAATTGTATCATTTAATTTTTTTGATAATTCGAATATTTTATTTTCTCTTTCAATAATTAAATCTTTTATTTTTGCATTATCTGTACCTAAATCATGCATTGTATGATCTGGTTCATCATTATAGGCATAAATATATTTTTTTGTATCTTGATTGCATAATTCTTCTATCTTTTCAAACATCTCATCTATACCTTGATATGCATCTTCATCAAATGGAGTAACTTTATATCCTTTATAATTAGTTTCTTCATTAATTCTATCTGTTACTTCTTTATGCTTTAAATATTTATTTTCATATTCTATTGCGCCATCTAGTGTTGTCCAGGTTTCATCACCTTTTTTTGTTTCTGCAAATGTAACTATTGTTTCATCAATATCATCAAAATACATTGTCCAACCAAGCATACCGGTTTCACAAGGATTTAATCCTGTTCTCATACTTGTTGTTGCGGCAACAGTAGTTGCTGGAAAAACACTTGTTATATCTTTTATTTTATTTTTCATAAAAAATGAATCATTTAGTAAATGTTTATCTAAAATAGATGTTCCCATACCATCAAGTAAAATTGTTACAACATTTTTAGGTTTTTTTTCTTCTAACAATTTATCAATATAATCAATAGTATTGTGTTTATATGATGCACCAAAATATTTTGCTATAGAACACGCAAGATTTGTTAAACATTCATTATAATTGTTTCTTACTTTCATATTTCTCACCTATTATCATATTATATAAATCTCTAATTGTATGTTCTTTATCTACTATATAACTATCTATTAAAGCATTATCAGCACCTACTTTATCACTTCTAATACTATCACCTATCATTATACAATCTTTTTTATTTGTACCATCTATAGCAAGTTCAAATGATTCTAATCCTGGTTTCATAGCATCTTCTCCAGCCACTATTTTATCTATATAATTAAATAATCCTGCTCTTTTTAATCTTGGAATTTGTGTTCCACTAAACCAACTAGTAAGTATTACTATTTCTTTGTTATTTTCTTTTAAATATTTAAATAAATCAACTACACCATCAACTACTTCATCTTTAATAGTTTCACCATTGTAATTCATCCAACCATTAATCGTATCTTCACTTACTGTAAAACCATAACTTTTAAAATAATCACTTAAAGTTTTAGTATTATATCTTGGAAATTCTTGTTCATACTTATTTAAAATACTTTGTTTATTCTTAAAAAATTCTTCTTGTTCATTTTCTAAAATATGTTCTTTAAAGTAATCATCTTCTTTAGACCAATCTGGAATTAATATTGTGTAATCAACATCAAATATATATTTTTTATAATCTTTCATTTTTATCCCTCCATTTAAATATTTAATCTTTAAGCTCACAACAATTCTTCTTTCTTATATAATTTTATACTTTTTTCAAACGATTTATTTTTTAATATTTCTCCTTGAATCTTCTCTTACAAATGGTTCTTTAATGTGTTCTTCACTTATTATATTATATAAGTAAGGCTTTCTATATGCATCTCCCAAAGTTTCACGTTTCCTATAATTTCTTATTTTATCAATGTCAAATTCAACTACTTTTATATCTTCATTACACCCCATAATTAAAATTTCACTATTTAATTCTTTTTTATTTTCATCTCTTACAATAGGACTAAAAGCAGATGATTTACCACCTTCATTAGAATAATTTACAGTTACTATTCCTACCATATTTTCATATGCCCTAACTTTTAATTGGTCTAACCTTATTTTTGACATAAAACAAGCATTTGGAACTAAAATAATTTCTGCTCCTTTTATCATTAATATTCTAGCACTTTCTGGAAAATCTCTATCAAAACATATCATTGAACCAATATTAACTTTTCCACCTTTATATTCAAGCTCTGAAACATAGAAATCATTACCAGGTTCAGTATATTTTTCCATCTTGAAATCTACTGTATGAACTTTTGAATATTTTAAATTTTTATTGCCATATCTATCAAATACAATAATAGAATTTCTTGGTAATTTTTCTGCTTTTTCAAGAAACGTTATTGCAATAGCCATATTTAATTCTTTTGCTAACCTCTTATACGTTAAAATATATTCACTATCTTCCGATATTGACTCTTTTTCCCATTCATTTACTTCTTCTATATTATTTGGCATTTTATAACCAATATTCCACATTTCTGGAAAAACAGCTATATCTGCTCCTAGTATTTTTGCTTTTTTACATGCTTCTATTCCTTTAATTAGTGATTCACTTTGATTATTAATTGAATTTAATTGTAAAATAGCAACTTTAAATTTATTACTCATATACTTAATCTCCTTAAACACTTTATATAAATTTGAAATTTAATTTACTATTTTTTAGCAATATAGTAAAGTACTGACATAGTATAATAAACTTTTTCACCTTCAAAATTTCAAAATAGTTATTTAAAAATTCTAACATTCTATTTTTTGCACAACCAATATATTTTTCTTATATATCTGAATTTACCTAAAAATGTTTTCAATAAATTTAATATAATTTTGTTTTAATAAATCTCTTTTCTTAAAACTCCTAAGCCTAAATAAAACTTCTGATTATTTATTAAACTTTCTTTTATTTTCTTTTGCAATGTTGTATTTTCAGATAATTCTTTATAATCACTACACTGGTTTACTCCATATACAAAATTCATAATATCATTAATACAATCTTCTCCATCCCTAATATCAAATAAATTGTGAAAAAGGAAAATATTCGAATTTTTTTCAATTATATTATAAATTTGATTACTTAATAACCATGAATTACAGATATATTTAATTTTATCTAAACCATATATTTGTTTTAGTTTATTTTGGGATTCTTTTATTGAATCCTTTACTTCGATTAAATCTAATTTTTTGCCTTTTGGTATATGAATTTTTATTATAGAAATATTTTTTTCTATACTCTCATATTCATATTGTAATCTTCCTATTTCTATAATTCTAACTCTAATAAAATATACTGCCCATAACATTTGTGATATTCTTACTCCATCATAATTTCTATATATTAAGTCACTCTCAAAACATTCTTTTACCCTATTTTTATGAATATTAACTTGATTTATATCTAATCTGTATTTATCAATATTATTTCTATGTAATTCATAACCTAGTATTATCATTAAATTTGTTACAAATGGATTTACATTATTTCCGAATAATTCATTAATATCTTTTACCTTCCATAATTCTTTTATTTTAATAAAATCATCACAATATAAAGTATTATATACATCATTAAATAACTTTCCATAATATTCACTTTGATTTATCTTTTCAGCACACCTATAACATTTTTCTTTATATGATTTTTCTATATTATAAAATTCAAATGCTTCATCAATTTTCTTTTTACTAATCAACCTTATCACCTACTTAATAAAAAAATATTAATTTTTTCATTTTATTAATTTAATATCATTTTTTAGATTCTCTTCGATATAATGCTGCTACACACTCCACATGATAGGTATTAGGAAACATATCAAATGCACTTACATCTTTTATATCATACTTTTCTCTTAACACATTTATATCTCTAGCAAGTGTTATTGGATTACATGAAATATAAATTATTTTTTTAGGTTCTATTTCAAGTAATGACTTTAATGTTTTTTTATCACTACCACCTCTTGGAGGATCCATAATTAAAGTATCAATATTAGTTTCTTTTAATGTATCTATTTTATTTTCTACTTTATCACAAATAAATTCTATATTATCAATATGATTTAAAAGCATATTATTTTTAGCATCTTCTACAGCTTCCTTAACTACCTCAATACCAATTACTTTTCTAGCCTTTTTAGCAAGTAACATAGTAATAGTACCAGTTCCAGAATAAAGATCTACAATAGTATCTGAATCACTTACAAAACTAAGTGCTTTATTATATAATTTTTCAGCAGTTACAGGATTAACTTGAAAAAATGATTTAGGTGATACATCAAATACAAGTCCATTTAATTTTTGATTTAAACTCTCTACTCCATACACTAACTCATTATTGATATAAATACTACTTACATAATTAAATAATTCTATAAACTTTTCTTTATATTCACTATTTAAATTATCAATACTTATCATTAACTCATCAGAGCAAATTCTTATCATAACATTTCTAATTTTATGATTACTATTTTCTTTTATAAATCCTCTAAGTTTTAAAAGAACTCCATTGATTTTTTCATCAGTAATAATACACTCATTTATATCTATTATTTCATTAGTTCTTTTTTTATAAAAGCCAATCTTATCATTTTCTACTTTAAATACAACTTTATTTCTATAATTTTGAATATTATAACTATTAATACTAGATAACTTAATATCCATATTACATATTTTTTTAAAAATAGATTCTATTTTATTTTTCTTAAATTCAAGTTGTGAATTATAATCCATATGCATTAAATTGCATCCACCACAATCATAAAAATATGGGCATATTGGTATTCTTCTATTAATACTTTTTTCTTTTATTTCTATAATACTTCCTACAGCATAATTTTTATTTACTTCATCTATTTTTATTTTTACTTTTTCATCTTTTAATGCACCTTTTACAAAGACAATAAATCCATTTACACTGGCAACTCCATCGCCTTCATTATTCTCTCTTAATATTTCAACATCATATTCTTCATTAATATTCATAATTACTTCTCCTGTAGATTATTATACTATATTTTTTATATTTTTGGTTAAACTAACTAAAAAAGGAGTTTTTTTATGAATATAGAAGATTTAAAAAAATTTAAAAAGTATAATCCTGATTTAAAAATAAGAGAATTAAAAAATGGTAATACTACTGTTTACATTATATATTTTGAAACATTATGTAAAAGTAATACCATTAATGATTTTATTTTAAAACCTATTTATGATGATAAGATAAAGTCATTAGATGATATAAAAAATAAGTTACCTTCTGGTAATTTATTAGAAATAAATGATGAAAATACATTATATGATAATCTTTATTCAGGATTTACAATTATTTCAATAGATAATAAGTTTATTTCTTTTGAAACAAAGGAATCACTTGATAGCGGTATAGTTGCCGCGACTAATGAAAAAGTAATTAAAGGTCCAAAAGATGCTTTTACAGAAAACTATCAAAGTAATATGGGCCTTATTAGAAAAAGAATTCGCTCTAAGAATTTAAAAATTAATGAATACACAATTGGTACTAGTAGTAAAACAAAAGTTGCTTTATTTTATTTAGATGATATTGTAAATAAAGACTTAGTTAATAAAATTGAAAAAAAACTAAAAACTATGAGTTTAGATTATGTTGCAAACAGCAATTATATCATTGATGCGATGAATAAGAAAAATAATATTATGCCTACGAATATAATGACAGAAAGGCCTGATTTAACTAGTTTCCTTCTTATGGAAGGAAGAATTGCAATTATGGTTGAGAATTCACCTCAAGTAATCATTATACCAATGTTTTTTTCTGATACGATTCATACTATTGATGATTATTATCAAAATTCAAAAAATGTATCTGTTACCAGAATAATTAGGGTTATTGCATTTATAATATCTATAACAATACCTGGAATGTATCTTGCACTTACTACATTTAATCAAGAAACACTTCCTACAAGTTTACTTATTAATTTTTCTATTCAAAGAGAAGGAGTTCCTTTTCCTAGTATTGTTGAAGCTCTTGTTATGTTTCTTATATTTGAAATATTAAAAGAATCAGATACAAGAATACCTTTTGTAGTTGGTACATCAATGTCTATAGTTGGTGCATTAGTTTTAGGACAAGCTGCTGTAGAAGCAGGATTAATTTCCCCTATTATGATTATAATAATTGCAGTCTCATCAGTAACATCTTTCTTATTTAATGATAATGACCTTGTTAATGCAATTAGGGTATGGAAACTTATTTTTCTAATTTTATCTTCTTTTGCAGGTTTATATGGATTCTTTATTGCATTACTTTTATTTTTAACAAAAATATCAAGTATGAATTCATATGGATTTGATTATGTAAATGTAGATGGTCCATTAAAACCAAATTTAGAAAAAAATGGTATTATTTTAACTAAAAAATTTAAACTAAATAAGAGAAATGAAGTTTTAACTAAAAATACTGAAAGGAGATAATTTATGAAAAGAATTTTTGTTTTTATATCTGTTTTGTTTATTTTACTTTTATCTTCTGGATGTTATAACTATAAAGAAATAAATGAAATGGCTATTGTAAGTTCAATTGGAATAGATAAAGATAATGATAGTTACATAGTTAGTGCTCAAATAATGAACTCTAAAGAAAGTGAAGATAGTGAAGATAGTCAAATTATTGTATATTCAAAAAAGGGAAAAACTATTCATGAAGCTCTTAGAAACTTAACTTTAGAATCACCTAGGAAACTGTATGGTAATCATCTAAGTAAAATTGTATTATCTGAAGAAGTCGCAAAAGAAGGGATTGAAAATATATTAGATTTATTTATAAGGGTTACTGAGGTTAGAAATGAATTTATAATAACAATCGTAAAAAAAGATAAAGCTAGTGATGTATTAAAAGTTTTAACATCTACAGAAACTATACCTGCAGAATACGTAAAGCTTAGCTTAAAAACAGCAGATTTAAATAGTGGTTTAACTTATACTACAAAATTAGATGAATTTTTATCTCTTTATTTAAAAAAAGGTGTTGATCCGGTCGTACCTGTTTTATCTATTGAAAAGAAAGCTAAAAAAGGTACTACAACTGATAATGTTACTACTACTTCACCTATTTCAAAAATAATTATAGATAGTCTTGCAGTCACAAATAATGGTAAATTTGAAACATATTTGGATTCTAACGAAATTATTGGATACAACTATTTAAGAAATCAAATACAAAAAATGATTATACCAGTAAAGTGTGATGATAATTACTACTCTTCTATTGCAGTTCAAAAAAATAAGACTAAAACTAATATAAAAAAAGAAAATGATAAATATGTTGTCTATTATGATGTAAATGTTGAAGGTATAATCACTGAATATAATTGTGATAAAGAATTAACAAAAACTAAAACTATAACTGATTTAGAAAAAAAAACAGAAAATAAAATAAAGTATTATATAGAAAGTGCTTTAAAAAAACAAAAAGAAACTAAAGGAAAATTTTTAGGAATTGAAAGACTTATTTATTTAGATTATCCTAAATATGATAATGAAAAATATGAAGTTAAATATAATATAAATGTTAATTTAGTACGAAAAGGAGAAATAAAAAATTCTGTTAAAGGAGCTAAAAAATAATGAATAAAAAAATCGGAAACATTGGTTTTGCTAGTTTAGTTTTCTTTTTATCACATGAAATATTTTTAGGTGTAGGATTTTCAAGAATATTAAGTATAAGTCTTCAAGATACTTGGTTATCTCTAATTCTTGCATTTATACTTGGTTTTATATTTTTAATATTATTTTTTAAAATTATGAATTATGAAAAAGATTTAAATTTATTTGATAAAAACAAAAAATTATTTGGAAATAAATTAGGAAAAATAATAAATTTTATTTTAAATATATCTGTTACTATATATTTTATGTTTTCCTTATGGAATTTAGCTATTTATATTCAAAATAAATTTTTAGATCAAACACCTAATTTTTTAATAATGTTTTTATTTATAATACCTGTTATATATTTAGTTAGTAAGGATATTAAAACTATTGCAAAAGTATCTTTAATATGTTTTATAATTGCTATAATTGAATTTATATTATCTGCTCTAGGACTTATTGGATTTTTAGAAATAGATAATTTTAAACCATTTTTAAATACTGATCTTAATAATGTTTTATCTAGTACTTTTATATTTTTATCATATTTCTTAACACCATTTTTTTTACTTCTAATAGTACCTAAAAACAGAATAGATAATCCAAATTCTTTTAATAAAAGTTTTATTATTTTTTATATTATTGCTAATTTAGAATTTTTAATAATTGTTTGTTTTATAATAAGTATATTTGGTATTGATTATGCAAAATTATTTTATTATCCTGAATTTTCATTATTAAAAAAAATAAGTTATTTTGATTTTATTGAACACGTTGAAAACTTATTATCATCACAATGGTTATTTTCTTTATTTATGGGTTCTGTTATGAATTTATATTTCATAAAAAGTTATTTAAATAATACAGATCTAAAAAAAGAAAAAACTAAAAAAATTATTTACTACATTATTATATTTTTATCTTTATTTGTATCACCTAAATTATTTGCTAATACTACCATTGAATATAATTTTGTAAAAGATTATTTTATAATAATATATACTATTCCTGTTTTGATTTTACTTATAATTGCTATTTTTATGATAAAAATTAAAAAAAGAAATTAATTTTCTTTATTTCGTTTGTAATGGAACATATATTGAATAATAAGGCCAGAATATTTTCCGTATTTTTCTAATGAAAACTTTTTAATATTATTAACGCCTTCTATGTTGTATTTTTCTTTCATAAATTTTTTTACCCATGTATCTATTGGAAATACATCTAATCTTGAATATGAAAATAGTAATATACAAGATGATACTTTTTCCCCTATTCCTTTATTAGTCATTAAGTAATCCATCGCATCTTGTGAAATCATATTATTTATTTTTTCTAAATCAAATTCCTTATTGTTTACTTTTTTTACAAATTCATATAAATATTTATCTCTAAAACCAGTTTTTAAATTTCTATAATCTTCTACTTCTACTTTTTCTAAATTACTAGGACTTGGAAATAAGTAATAATCTTTACCTTCAAAATTAACTTTTTTTCCATATTTTTCTGATATTAAATTAAGAGAATTTCTAATTTGTGGAACACCATTATTTGCGGATAAAATATAACTAATTGTGCATTCAAATTTATCTTGATTTATTATCTTAAATCCCTTACATGAATCTATTATATCCTTTAGTGATTCATCATTTTTTAATAATTCTTTATTTAATTCATCATAATTCTTATCTAGATCTAAATAGTTTCTTATAACCTTTTCTATATCATTTTCATTATTAGATTTTATAATTAAACTATTACCTTCATTTTTTATATTAACTACTCTATCTTTTAAAATAATAGTATAAGAATTATTTTCTTCTTTTATATATCTAAATATTTGACCACACTCTATTGTTGAGGGTAAATCAATATCTATATTTTCTATTTTTATCATAAACTTCACTCCAAAAATATTTTATCATATTTAGTATATTTTTTATAGTTATAACCATAATAAAATTGTAAGGGAGAATAATATTATGACATGTAAGAATAAAAATAATGATATTAAAAATAAAAACAAAAAAATAGTATGTAAAAAATGTGAATGTAAATATGATAAGGATAACAACTTTAGTGTTACTTGCATAGAATGTGAAGATGGTAATGATAAGACTATTGTATGTAAATCTTGTAATTGTATCGACAATGATGAAGAAAATAAAAAAGAAGTATGTCTAAAAGGATGTAAGGATTGTGACGATACTATTTACATTAGTTGTACAGAATATACAGAAGATTTAGATTAAATTTAAATCTTTTTCTTTACAATAATTACTATTATATGTAAAATTAATATAGTAAAGGAAGTGTAAAAATGGAATTATTACTTTTATGTACAAAAGTATTTTTAGGTAGAATGGTCGATGTATCACTTTCTACTATGCAAACAATGTATTTAGTAAAGGGAAAAAGAAGTTTAGCAACTATAGTTGGGTTTATTGATGTACTTATTTGGTTTATAGTTGTTAAAGAAGCATTAAATACAAATATACAAAGTTTTTGGATAGCTCTTGCTTATGCTGGTGGATATGCGGTTGGAACATTTGTAGGTAGTGGTATTTCTAAGAGAGTTATAAAAGGAACAGTAAGTGTTCAAGTAATAACAAAGAATACAGATAATAAAATTATTTCTGCACTAAAGAGTTCTAATTATGCAGCATCTATGGTTGAATGTAAGGGTGTTCATAAAGAAGATACTAACTATATGTTATATGCTCAAATAGAAAATAATAAATTATCTCATTTTAAAAAGATGATAACTGATATAGATCCTAATGCATTTATTACAGTTACTGAAAATAAAGAAATATTAAATGGATATTTTGGTAAATAAAAATTACTTCATATAAATTTGAAGTAATTTTTTTATTCTAACATACTACTAATTAGTATAACTAGTACTCCTATTACTATTCCGATTATTGATAATAATTTATTCTTACTATGAAGTATATGTGGGATTAATTCGAATATAATTATGTATAAAAGCATACCTAATGTAATGCATATTAATATTCCCATAACAAATTCATTTAATAAATTACTTATTAATAACATAAGTAAACCACCTATAAATGTAGATAACACAACTAAAGATAATAATATTATTTTTTTATTTTTCTTTTCTTTTTCTAAAGTAGAATATATTACCATTCCCATAGGTATATTGTGTAATCCTACACCAAGTGCGACTAAAAGACCTAATTTTACTGATTCTATAGTCATACTATATACTGCCATACCTTCTATTATGTTATGTAAAATAATTGCAAGTGACGAAACTATACCAATGTGCATTAAATTTTCTTCTGTACATTCATGAGATAAACTATGTTCATTATCATGTTCTGGTACAAATTTATCTAATAATTTTAAAATACCAATACCAAGCATTACTAATAAAAATATTATTAATATTGTATTTAATATATTATCTGTTTTAAATGTTTCAAATACTTCAGGTAATAACTCAGTAATAACTAGTGTACTCATTGTACCTAGTGCAATTGATATTGATAATTGTTCTACTACTTTACTATTTTTTGTTATTTTAATAACAAGTACTCCAATTAATATAAATATTCCTAATATAAGTGTTACTATAAGTCCCATAAAATCACCAATTATTATTTTACATCATTTTTTTAAAAAAATATAGTCTTTAAAAATATATTGATTATATTTCATGATAAATATATATATTAAATTCAAATAATTTAAATATGCAAAAAAAAGATTCATATGAATCTTATTATATTTTTTCTAATACTTTTACTTTACCTTGAACTAAATATTCATTTGTACAATCTGGTACTTTCTTAAAATTTGGATTCCAATAATTGTAAGCATTATTATATGCATCTATATAGCTTAATGTTTCATTAGGTAATAATTGCTCATTTGTTTTAAATATATTACCTTCTACTTCTACTCTATATAGTTCATATCTTGCTGCATTTAAGGCATTAATCCAGTAATCTATTCCTTTTTCATCAGTAAAATAAATACTATGTAATCTACTTGGTAAATTTTTTCTATTATCTTTTCTATAATCTTCTAATGCAGCTTCTCTTTTAAAAATATTACCATAATATGAAGCATGATAAGCAAGTGATAAAATTTCTTCTAACTCTTCTTTTGAAATTTCTTCTCCATTTTTTATTGATTGTAAAACCATAGTCATATAGTCATGAATATTTATTGGATCTCCATATGGCATATCTATTCTTAAACAAAAATCATTTTGTCTTTTTTGCATTCCATTTTTAAAATTTTCTGATATTATTATTTCTTTCTTTTCTTTCCAAATTTTATCATATTTTCCTATTTTATGAATATGATATAATTCCATTTTTTCCATATTATAGTTCCTTTCTAAGTACATAATTAGGGTATGCTGATAAAGGCAAATCAGATATTATTAAACTTATTCCTTTTTTTCCTGGATCAATTCTACTTTGAACAAAGAGCGAATCATTTTTGATGCCAGTAATTAAATTCTCTACAGCATAATATTCATCATGATCATATGTTACTTTGAATAATTTTTTTTCACCATTCCAATATTCAACTTTATACATTTCATATACAACACCATTTTTAATTGATTCTTGCAATTTATTATATTCATTTAAAGATAAAGTTAATTCTCTTACATTATTATAGGATGTCTTAACTTCAATTAATCTAACTTCATGCGTTATTACATTACTAATTATAATATCATAGCCAAATAAATCTCCAACATCTTTGGAAACCCACTTTATTTCTTCTTCTGGTTTTAAATTTTCTTTTAACATATTATATATTTCAAGTTCTCCGTATCTTCCTAACACACGATTTTTTTCTTCTTCACTAAAATTATTAATTCTTTCAAAATCTTTTCTTAAACCATCTTGATTTTTATAAGGATTACCATAATTACAAAACATATTTTCAATTGATTTTTTATTATTTAAATCTATTCCATTATATTCAAAATAACCTCTAACATTTTGAATATTTTCTTCAGAAACAGCGTTAAAATATTTTATATTATCATATATGCATGGAGAGTATTTTGTGTAAAAGACATGTCCTAAATAATCTTGTATTAAATTATACCTTCCAATATCTTTTGTCTTAGTTCTAAATGGTAATTTTTCACACATTAGAACTTTTTTTAATTCTGGTGATAATTTTGAAGAATTAAATATTTCATCCGTTTCTTGTATTTTACTTTGTTGCAGTTTGATATATCCATCCATATCATGGAATAATTCTGGAGACATAGGTATACTAGCATTATCTTTTAAGAATTGATCTACCTTCTCTTTATCATAATCTTCATTATTTAATAGATTTCTTATTTGACTCTGCCCCTCAAAATTAGATATTATTCCCATAAAAATCCCCCTCTTAAAAAAACGCATTTATAATAGCACTAAATCATAAAATAATCAAATTTTTTTATATAATGTATGAGTATATTTAATACCGTTTTCTTCATTTTCATCTAAAATTATTTTTTCATATAATTGTTTATTAAATTCAGGAAAATAAGTATCTGCTTCTTTGTCACTTGCATCAATTTCTGTCAAATATAATTTTGATACATAATCTATAAATTCTTTATATATACTAGCTCCACCAATTATAAAAACTTCTTCTTTTTTATTTTTATAATCTATAAGGAATTCTCTTACACTTTTGTATATTAAAACTTTATCAATATTTTGATGTGTAATTACAATGTTATTTCTTTGGGGTAATGGCTTACCAATTGAATGAAAAGTATTTGCCCCCATTACAACAGTTTTACCAATAGTTTTTTCTTTAAAGAACTTTAAATCATTTGGTATATTCCATATAAGTTCATTATTTTTACCAAGTTCATTATTTTTTCCTATTGCCGCTATCATAGATAATTCCATATATTACACTTCCTTTACTTTCATAAAAATACTATCATTAAACAAGTAAATAATCAAGAAAAAAGACTTATATAAGCCCTTTGGTATTTTTAAATTTAAAATAACATCTTTATTAGTTCCAGTATTTGTTACCTCTGCTAAAGTAGTTTATTCAACAGTTTCTGTTTAATCTACTGTAATTGTAGTAGAACCATTTTCTCCTTTAGGACCTGTAGGACCAATATCTCCTCTATTACCCTTAGGTCCTTGAAGATCCATATCACCTTTTGAACCTATTTCCTCTTTTGGACCTAGATCACCTTGTAGTCCTGTTTGACCTAATACATAACAATATTTACAACTATTTGCGCCTTCTAGTATTTTCTTTGCCTTTGAAAAATCATCACAACAAAAATCCTTATTATGTTATTCATATATATTACTCTCCCAATATAGTTTATGATTAACTAGTAGGATTTGAAATATATTTTTAAGATTTTCCAATAAAAAAATAGATAATTTATAGATCTATAATTTAACTATATAGATTAGTTATATCTTTTATATTTTTTAAATAAATTATTTTATTTGTTTTTCTTCTTTTTTTCGTACAAGCAAATTCCACCAGAAATTATACCTACTGCTATAGTTGTATTTAGTATATTAATATCATTTTTAACATTATTAGTTTTATTTTTTAAATCATTACTATCAGATAATATACAACTTCCATTATCTTTTTCTGCTGAGGGATCATAATTACTTGCATTTTTATTTGTACACCCTAATACGTAATATTCACATGTTCCGTCATCTTTCTCTGCTGACAAATTATAATTTTTGGCTGATTGATCTGTACAACCTAATATATAATATTCACAACTTCCATCATCTTGTTCTGTCAAAGGATTATAATTTTTAGCTGATTCGTTAGTACATCCACGTACATAATAAACGCAACTACCATCATCCCTATTTGCACTTGAATTATAGTTTTTAGCTGAAGAATCAGTACAACCATATGTATATGTTACTACTGGTGTACACGTACATGATGGGCTTAATGTACCATCATTACATACTTGTCTTCCTGAACTACTACAACCGCTAACTCCACCATGATGGGAACAACACCCTCTTGTTGCTTCAACTTTTACAGGAATAATTAACACAATACATATTAAAATCAATCCTATTTTTTTACTCATTTTAACACCTACTCATAAAAAAACGCCAATACAAAATCTATTAAATATAGACCTGTACTAGCGTCTTCATTTATTAGTTGACCATTCTAATAAAATTTCTATTTTTGTGTACAGCCTATAGGCTTTTTATCATATCTATCAATAAAATCTTGGATAATTAGATTTTCTGCCGTTTTCAATGGTGGTCGATTATTTTTAAACTTTTTATTAAACACCTCATATTCAGGTTGTTCTGGGAAATATGCATAAACATAAACTGGCTCGTTTATTTTCAATAGACTCTGTAAAACAAAAAAATTTGTCGTTGAACATGTTCCCTTTAACCTATATTCAAATTTTCCGCAGTTATATGATTGTAATCTATCCTTTATATTATTAATACTCTGCCCTATTTTGAATATTTTCCCATCAATAACAAAAACGTATACCAATCCCACTCTATTACAACCTTTTTCATCTATAACTATCAATTCCAACTTTTCTTCTGCAATATTTGGTTTTAAATCACATATATGTTTGAAATAATCTTTAAATTCAAAATCATCATAACTTATTTCATTTTCTAATTGTTCTTTTGAACTTACTAAACTTATACTAATTGATTTCTTTGCCATAATACTTCTTATTAAACTCCTTTACAAACTTTAATTCTTCATCAGTCAATTTAAATGTTCCATATTCAGGTAAATGTTGTAAAATTCTTATATTATTAAAATTACCATATCTCGTGATATTGTTTAAAAACTTATAAATATCATTGTTTAATTCATTTTGAATTTTTTCGGCGTTTTCTTTGCTATCGCATTGTATAAATGCAATGCTTTGCGTCATACCACAATCATTATCAATAAATGTAACAAACTGATTTGTAAGTGACAAAAATACTTTATACCCCTTCTGGTATATATGTGGTACTTTTGACCATACAGTTTGACTTGGTGTATGAATGATTCTATACTTAAATTCTTTATCTTTTACATTTCTCATTAATTCTTTTTTTGTATAATGGTGCAAATTACTACTTGTTTGAACATTATACTTTGGAAGGGATTCGTCATTTAATGTCTTATTAATTATGCTTCGTACAATCTCACTGTAATATAATGGTATATATTTCACATTTTTATCTAACTTAACTTTTTGAATATCTTTAATTATATAATTATTACTAACAGTAAAGGGTTTTTTGTTTTCATCTTTCTTTATTAAAAACCATGTAAATGATGATCCAACCTTAGGAAACCATTTTTTTGCACCATTTATATCTAAATGAATAAATTGATAATTACTCATTAACATTGGTAATATATTTCTATCAGCATATGACATCCAATTATTCGGCACAATAAACAATACATAGCCACCTCTTTTTGTTACAGTTAACGCTTTTAAGATAAAAGACCTAGACATATTATGATTTTTTGATACTCTCTTATCTTTGTTAAATTTTGCATAAGGTGGATTAGCAACTACAAGATCATACACTTCATCATCTTTAAATGTAATAAAATCTTTTTTAGTTAAATTTATATTTTTTCCAAAATAGTTTATAAGGTTATTTATTCTCTTATCATTAATTTCATTAAAATATATATTTTCAAGTTTTGTTTTTGTGACAATATAAGCAGGAAAATTACCATTTCCACAACAACAGTCCAATACCTTAAGATTTTCTTTTTCCCAAAAATTTTTTGGTATACTATCAACCATTATTTTTACACAGTCCATTGGAGTACAAATATCATTTGAATTAACAAAATGACTGGAATCTTTATTTAATAGATCAAAATATTCTTTAATTTTTTTAAACTTTAATTCCATACTCTTAACTCCTCTTGTATATTATTATAGCACATTTATACAATTTTTTATAATAATAATATATTTTTTTATTTTAATTATTACATTTTTTGAATTTCCGTTTATTTTAAATAAGATTTTTATTTTTTATTAATATTGATTTTATTTCTTGATTATAACTTAATTCAAATAACTCAATTGTTTTATATCAACTTTTCAGCATTAAAATAATTTTCTAGAATTTTATTCTAACTTACTATAAATTTCAACACTGTAAATATTCTAATTTAATACTACATATTATTCAAAAAGATTATTCAAAAAGAATAAGATTTGTGAATTTTAAGATTTAATTAATCCTGTGATATAATATATGTGAGGTGAGATCTTTTGTGAAAAATAGATTCATTAGTGAAAAAATAGAATTTCTATCACAAGATTGGGATTTATTAAGTATAAGTTCTTTACATAAAAAAGAATTAAGAAAATGTAATGGTAAAAAAGAAATGATACAATCTTATTTAAATGCAAGTAAAAAAATGTATGATATACTTAAGAAAAATAACCATCCAGAGTCTAATATTTCAATAATATGGAATAATTCACTGTGTATACCATTTTTATTTTTATGCAGACATACTATAGAACTATCAATCAAATACTATTTAGAAAAACATAATATTAGCTTTAAAACAACTCATAATATAAAAAAATTATACAAAAAAACTTACATAAATAATCAAGAATATGAAGAATTGATAGAAGCATTTAATATTCTTGATAAAACTGGTACAATGTTAAGATATAGTGTTGATAACGCAGATAATGAATTTAGAAATAAACCATATTACATAAAAACAAGCAAAATTATAGTCTATGTAGATAAACTATGTATGCAACTATTAAAATTAAGTGACCATAATAATCAAGTAAAAAAATAAACGAAAAGAATTGTTAATTATTATATTGAATGAAAATAACCTAAATACATATATATCATCATAGTACCTTATTCTGATTTGTTAGACATAAATTCATTAATACTATTTATGATAAAATCTGGAATTATATCAAATTTAATTAAATCTACCGAATTGTCCTCATTTTTAATATTTGCTGATTTCTTATAAACAAAGAAATGAGAGCTTTCGCTCTCTTCAGGGGGCAAAATTTAATTAGTATATTTTTAAATCATATTTGATTAAATCCTTTATTTTAAAGCAAAAATCATTTATTAATAATTAAATAAATCTAATAATAATTAGTCTATTTTAATAATTTAGTACCTAAATGGGTACCTAAAATTACTATTTCAAAGAAAGGAAAAAGTATGAAAATTAATTATATTAAAAAAGGCGATTATTTAATACCTAAATTAGGTATTACTACATTTACCACAAATAGTATCAACAGATATGGATTATTAAAACTAAATTATATTAAAAAACATAAAAAACAATTATATAGAAACCTACTAATGAATAATCAACTTACTGACTATCTTTCTTCAGTAAGTAATGAACGTAATATAAAATTTGAAACTATGATGAATAACTACAAGAAAAAAAGATAAAAAACTATCTAAAAAAAATAAAATGAATAATCAAATGGAATGGATCAAACTTATGAATAATTATAAAAATGTTGTTGATGAAGTTATTTTGAAAGAAGATATTTATATATGATTCTAAACGGTAAAGATGTATCAGATGAAGAATTCTTTAATAGAATTGTTCCAATAGATAATAATTTTAAAAAATATATGGTAAGTTTTATCATTCCAGAAGCAGTTGCATTTTATTTGAAAGATTGTTTCTATAAAGATTGTTTATGTGATTCTCCTCTATATAATCATATTAATTCTACTTTTGATATGCTGTTTTGTTATCAAGAATCAATAG
>CAKPCA010000012.1 GCA_934141145.1 uncultured Bacilli bacterium | reverse complement strand
CAGAGTAGCTATGTATGGAATGGATAACCGCTGAAAGCATCTAAGCGGGAAGCCAACTTCAAGATGAGTTTTCCCATATTTTTATAATAGTAAGATCCCTGAAAGACTATCAGGTTGATAGGCTGGAGATGGAAGTGTAGTGATACATTGAGTTGACCAGTACTAATAGATCGAGGATTTAACCATAAACTAATTTGTTGCACATTATCATGTTTTCGGAGAATAATTTCTCTAATTTATTTTATTAGTGATGATATCGAAGTGGAAATACCTGTTCCCATCCCGAACACAGAAGTCAAGCACTTCAGAGCCGAAGATAGTATAATGCAAAAATAGGACGTCGCTAATATTTTTTTTTGCTCTAAAATTGCATCAAGCAATTTTTTTTAATTTTATGATAAAATGACTTGAATTTGATTAACATATAATATATAATTAATACATAAATTATTTATTTAATGATTTTTATTAGTGATGATATCGAAGTGGAAATACCTGTTCCCATCCCGAACACAGAAGTCAAGCACTTCAGAGCCGAAGATAGTATAATGCAAAAATAGGACGTCGCTAATATTTTTTTGCTCTAAAATTGCTTGACGCAATTTTTTTTATTTTCTTACAAAATAAGTTGTAATTAATAATAATTGTTTGTATAATAATAACAGGGTGATAGATATGGAATATAAAATAACATCAAAATCAGAAAGAGATACAATTGAACTTGCAGAAAACTTTGAAGCTGAAAAATTTTCAGGTATGGTAATTTGTTTAAATGGAGATTTAGGAAGTGGTAAAACTTTATTTACAAAAGGATTTGCCGCAGCAATGGAAATAGAAGAAACAGTAACTTCTCCATCATATACAATAATAAAAGAATATTATACTGGTGATATGCCTTTATATCATATGGATGTATATAGACTAGAATCTGATATAACTACAACTGGTTTAACAGATTATTTTGGTAGAGATGGTGTAGTAATCATTGAATGGGCAGATATGATAAAAGATTATCTTCCAGAAGAAAGATTAGAAATAAAATTTACCGCAGTAGATGAGAATAAGAGAATAATTAAAATTGTTCCATATGGATCAAAATATGAAGAGTTATGTGAGGCAGTTTTATGATTTGTCTCTTTTTAGATACTAGTTCTGAAAATTTAATTGTATATTTAACAAAAGATGATAAAATAATGTTTAGTAAAAATATAGTTGCAATTAAGGATCATTCAAGTTACTTACTTCCTACAATAGATGAAGCGTTTAAAGAGTCTAATATTGATAAAAAATCTTTAAATAAGATAATTGTTGGTATAGGACCAGGATCATTTACTGGAACAAGAATAGCAATTACAGTAGCAAAAGTACTTGCATTTTCTCTAAATATAGATATTTATCCTATTTCATCTTTAGAAGAATTTATATATTCTGTAGATGGATATGATTATTATGTACCTATAATTGAAGAAAAAAATGATAAATTATATTTTTCTATTTTTGATAAAGATAAGAATAGGGTGATTGATGACGCTTATTCTAACTTAGAAGATTTGTACAAAGTATTAAAAAATTATAAAGGAAAAATTGTATTTATATCTAATAAAGAGTATGAAAAGTATGATGTAGAAAGTAAAAAAATTGATATTATTAATTTAATTGATAATGTATTAAAAAGAAAACCAGAAAATGTTCATACTATAAAACCTAATTATATAAAAAGGATAGAAGTAGAGTCAAAATTATGATCCATAAAGAGTTAGATTATAATATAAGTGATTTATATAGTAAATATAAGGAAAATTATAGTCCAATAATTTCAGAGTTTACTAAAAAATATAGTTATACTGTGGATAATGAAAATGCAGGTTTTATTATTTTTGATATAATTTATGATAGATGTGAAATAATAGATGTATATACTGTGGAAAAGTTTAGAAATATGGGTATTGCATCTAAACTTATTAATGAAATAATAAATGATTATGAAATAAATAATATAACATTAGAAGTTAGTGTAGATAATTGTGTTGCAATTAAATTATATGAAAAGTTAGGATTTAAAAGTGTAGCACTAAGAAAAGAATATTATAATGGTACTGATGCATTTTTAATGTTAAAAGAAGTAAGGTGATATAATGAAAGATGTATATATACTTGCAATTGAATCTTCTTGTGATGAAACAAGTGTATCAATTGTAAAGAATGGAAATGAAGAGATAAATACTGTAATACTATCACAAATTGATATACATAAAAAGTTTGGTGGTGTTGTACCAGAAATAGCTAGTAGATCACATGTTGAAAATATTACAATCGTTATAGAAGAATGTTTAACTGGTGCTAAAATGAGTGTAGATGATATGGATGCAATAGCAGTAACATATGGTCCAGGACTTGCAGGAGCATTATTAATTGGTGTAGAAGCTGCTAAAACTCTAGCATTTATATATGATAAACCATTAATAGCAGTTCATCATATAGCTGGGCATATATATGCAAATAGACTTGAAACAAAGCTTAAGTTTCCACTTATTTCACTCGTTATAAGTGGTGGACATACAGAAATAATCTATATGAAGGAAGACTATTCATTTGAAAAAATAGGTGGTACATTAGATGATTCTGTAGGTGAAGCTTACGATAAAGTCGCAAGAGTAATAGATGTACCATATCCAGGTGGACCAATAATTGATAAATATGCTAAAATTGGTAAATGTACATATAAATTACCATTACCAATGGATGATGACAGTTATAATTTTAGTTTCAGTGGTATTAAAAGTGCTGTAATAAATCTAGTACATAATGAAAAACAAAGAGGTAATGAAATAAATAAGTATGATTTATCCGCATCTTTTCAAGATGCTGTTGTATCAATATTAACTAAAAAAACAATGCGCGCAGTAAAAGAGTATAATGTAAAACAATTATTAGTCGCAGGTGGTGTATCTGCAAATAGTGGAATTAGAGATAAATTAAAAGAACTATGTGAAAAAGAAAATGTTGAATTAGTTGTACCAAAAATAAAATACTGTACAGACAATGCAGCTATGATAGCGTCAGCAGCATACTATATGTATAAAGATAAGAAATTTTCATCATTAGATTTAAGAATAAAACCTACAGATGATTTAAAATAATAGGAGTTTTGATATATGAAAAATAACAAAGGATTTACATTAATAGAAGTATTAGCAGTACTTGCGATAATAGCGATATTATCAGTTGCAATATTTCCTAACTTTTTAGCTATGAAAGAAAGTCAGTCAGAAAATTTTTCTGAAAGCATGAATATATTACTAAAATCTGCGGCTAAAATATATGTTTCAAATAATAGAAATATTGTGGATGAAGAATTAAAAGATAAAGATAAATATTGTATAACAATTGGTGCATTAAAGGCATATGATTATGTTAGTATTCCTACATATGATCCAGTTACAAATAATAAGATAAATACTAAGAGATGTGTTTATATTTCTAAAACAGTAAGTGATAGTAAAACAAAATATTCTTATGAAGTGTCAAATAATGAAACTGATAAGACAGATTATCTTCCACCAGAAATACTTTTACAAGATAAAGTCGCAGAAGGAACATGTAAAAATACTATGGTAGTAACTAGTAAAGAAGATTTTGATAACAAGTGTTCTGTTATTGTAAAAGATAATAGTAATGAAGAAATAAACACAACTATATTAAGTGAAGAAAGTATTGAGGATAATTATATAATTAAATATAGTGCAAAAGATAGCGCAGGTAATTATGCAAAAACATTTGTTGTTAAATTAATATTATTAAGTGATAAATCTCAGTAATATGAGATTTTTTTTATTTTCAAAAAAATCACCTTATTCATAAACTTGAATATAATGTTATGAGAAAAGGAGGATTTATGAAAAAAATAATTACAAGAATTATCATTTGCGTAATAGGTGTAGTGTTACTTGCATTTATATTTATTATGGATAAAGATGATAAGAAAAATAGTGATTTAACAAAGGTTAAAGTTGCTGAAGTTGCTCATACTATATTTTATGCACCTCAATATGCTGCACTAGCTAATGGATATTTTGAAGAAGAAGGTCTTGATATAGAACTTATATTAACACCAGGCGCAGATAAAGTAACAAGTGCAGTATTATCTGGTGATGTAAATATAGGATTTTGTGGTAGTGAAGCATCTATTTATGTATATAATTCTGATAATAAAGATTATATAGTAAGTTTTGCTGGTTTAACAAAAAGAGATGGAGCATTTTTAGTTTCAAGAAATAAAATAGATAATTTTAAATTAGAAGATTTAAAAGGTAAGTATGTCATTGGTGGTAGAAAAGGTGGTATGCCTGAGATGACTTTTGAATATACCTTAAAAGAAAATGGTATTAATTTAGATGATCTTACTATAGATACTAGTGTAGATTTTGCATCTATGGCAGGAACATTTATAGGTGGTGTAGGAGATTTTGTAACACTATTTGAACCAAGTGCTACACAGATAGAAAATAAAGGCTTAGGATATGTAGTTGCATATGTAGGTGAATATGGAGGTTCAGTACCATATACTGCTTATAATGCTAAAAAAAGTTATATTAAAGAAAATCCAGAAGTAATACAAAAATTTACTAATGCTATAAATAAAGGTCTTGATTATGTATGGAATAATGATGAAGAAGTAGTCGCAAAAGCTATAGTTGAATATTTTCCAGATATGACAATAAATGAATTATCTAAAATGATAAAAAGATATAAAGATAATGATGCATGGATGAAAGACACATATTTCACAGAAGAATCATTTGACCATTTACAAGATATAATGATATCAGCTGGAGAATTAGATAAAAAAGTACCATATAAAGATTTAGTTGATACTACTTTTTCAAAAAAATAAATAATGAGTAAGATTTTAGAAATAAAAAATTTATGTAAAACATATCATACTAAAAAATATGAAATAGAAGCACTTAAAAATATAAATTTTAATTTATATGAAGGGGATTTTATTGGAATAGTAGGTCCATCTGGATGTGGTAAATCAACATTATTATCTATTTTAGGAAATTTAGAAGAAATAACTAGTGGCAAAGTAATAAAAGATGATAATTTAAAGATTGGATATATGCTTCAAGATGATTGCTTATTTCCATGGCTTACAATATATGAAAATTGTCTTATAGGTTTAAAAATAAACAAAATATGTAATAAAGAAAATATGGATAATGTAAAAAAATTATTAAATACATATGGATTAAAGGATTTTATTAATAAATATCCAAGTGATTTATCAGGAGGTATGAGACAAAGGGTCGCACTTATAAGAACACTTGCTATTAGACCTGATGTACTTTTACTTGATGAACCATTTTCCGCTCTTGATTATCAAACAAGAGTATCAGTATCAAATGATGTTAGGGATATTATTAAAAATGAAAATAAAACTTTAATAATAGTAACGCATGATATTGGAGAAGCAATTAGTATGTGTAATAAAGTGATTGTTCTTACTAAAAGACCATCAACTATAAAAAATATTTATAATATAAATTATATAGAAAATAGTAAAAATCCTGTTAAAAATAGAATGAGTAAAGAATTTATGGAATATTATGAAAAGATTTGGAACGATTTAAATAATGAAAAGTGAAGAGTATAAGAAGTTTCTAAAAAAGATAAAAAGGGATAATTTCCTAGTATTTTTTACTCAAATTTTTATAATTATATTATTTTTTATAGTATGGCAAATACTTGCGAATAAAGGACTTATAAATACATTCTTAGTATCTAGTCCATCAAAAGTATTTAATACAATATTAGATTTAATTAAAGAAAATAATTTTTGGAATCATATTTTGACAACTTTATATGAAATTATAATAAGTTTTATAATCGGTAATTTAATTGGACTTATTTTTGCTAGTATATTATGGTTTAATAAATTTCTATCAAGAGTATTTGAACCATTTTTAACAATACTAAATAGTTTACCTAAAGTTGCACTTGGACCACTTATAATAGTTTGGGCAGGCGCAAATACTAAATCAATAATAATAATGGCACTTTTAATTTCAGCAATTATAAGTATTATAAATATACATAATGCTTTTAAAACTACTGATGAAAATAAAATAAAAATAATAAAAAGTATGGGTGGAAATAAATTACAAATATTTACCAAAGTTGTTATCCCAAGTAATATATTAAATATTATAGAATCATTCAAAATAAATGTTAGTATGTGTTTTGTTGGGGTAATAATGGGAGAATTATTAGTTTCAAAAGAAGGAATCGGATATTTAATAATGTACGGTTCACAAGTATTTAATATGAATCTTGTAATAACAGGTGTAATATTACTTGTTATTCTTACAATAATTTTATATTATTTTGTTTATTATATAGAAAAAATCTCTAAAAAATAGAGATTTTTTTATTTTGATAAATTGTTTGTAAAATTACTTAATGTTCGTATGAAAAGAATAAAATATATGATAAAATGTTATTAGGAAAGGTAGTAATTATGAATATAGACAGTTTAAATGAAAAACAAAAGGAAGCAGTAATAAATTCTACTGGTCCAATGCTTATTTTAGCAGGAGCAGGATCTGGTAAAACAAAAGTATTAACTACTAAAGTAGCATATTTAATTAATGAATTAGATGTACATCCTGGTAATATACTTGCTATAACATTTACGAATAAAGCTGCAAAAGAAATGAAGGAGAGAATATATAAGTTAATTGGTAAGGATGCATTTTACATCCAAATTTCAACATTTCATTCTTTTGGATTAAAATTATTAAAAGAAAATCATAGTTTACTTGGATATGATAGTAATTTTACTATTCTTGATGCGGATGATTCATTATCTGTTGTAAAAAAGATAATGAAAGAACTTGATATAGATAGTAATAAGTATAATTATAAGGCAGTTAGAAACGCTATTTCAAGTAATAAGAATGAAATGATTGATCCTATTATGTATAGTAAATATGTTCATACTGATTATGATGAAGTTGTAAAAAGAGTATACGAAAGATATGAAAGTACTTTAAAAGTAAATAATTCTATTGATTTTGATGATTTATTAATATTACCATTAAAATTATTTAAAGAACATAGTGAAGTATTAAGTAATTATCAAGAAAAATATAAATATGTATTTATAGATGAGTATCAGGACACAAATGAACCACAATACATTTTATCTAAATTAATTAGTTCTAAATATAGAAATATAACTGTAGTAGGTGATGCGGATCAAGCAATATTTACATGGAGAGGTGCTAATTATAAAAATATACTTAATTTTGAAAATGATTATAAGGATGCAAAAGTAGTATTACTTGAAGAAAATTATAGATCGACTAAAACTATATTAAATGCTGCAAATAGTGTAATAAAGCATAATAAAATTAGAAAAGATAAAAATTTATGGACTCAAAATGAAGAAGGTAGTAAGATAATTTACTATAAAGCATTTGATGAAAAGGATGAATCTAATTATGTTGTCAAAGAAGTAAAAAGACTAATAAATGAAAAGAATGTGAGTCCAAATGACATATGTGTACTTTATAGAGCAAATGCACAATCAAGAACAATAGAAGAAGCTTTTCTAACAAGCAATATTTCTTACAATATAGTAGGAGCTTTTGCATTCTATAATAGAAAAGAAATAAAGGATTTAATTGCATATTTAAAACTTGTATATAATGAGAAAGATGATATTTCTTTATTAAGAGTAATAAATTATCCTAAAAGAGGAATAGGTGCTAAAGCTATTGAAAATTTAAATATAATGGCAAATGCAGAAAATAAATCTTTATATGAAGTAATTGATTCTGGTAAAGAATTAGAATTTAAAAAGATAATAGAATATTTAAAGGAAGAAGAAAAACATTTATCTTTAACTGAATTTATAGATGTAGTATTAGATAAAACAGGAATTAAATCATCACTTGAAGCAGAAAAATCACTAGAGTCTGAAATAAGACTTGAGAACTTAGAAGAATTTAAGTCTATTGCAAAAAATTTAGAAGTAACAGAAGGAATTGCATCTTTAGGTGAATTTCTAGAAAATATTTCTTTAGTTAGTGATGTAAATGAACAAAAAGAAGATAATAATGAAAAGGTAACATTAATGACAATGCATGCTGTTAAAGGTCTTGAATTTGATTATGTTTTTGTAATTGGGTTTGAAGAAGGCTTATTTCCACATAGTAATTGTTTTGATTCAAATGATGAACTAGAAGAAGAAAGAAGACTTTGTTATGTAGCAATAACAAGAGCTAAAAAGAAACTATATTTAATAAATGCAAGAAGTAGAATACTTTATGGTAAAATTTCTTCTAACGTACCAAGTAGATTTATAGAAGAAATAGGCAAGGAGTATTTAGAAGAAATAGGCAAAAAAGAGTCAAAAATTGAAATAAAAAGTAAAATTAATAAAAATATGATGTATAATAATGATAATGATTTACATCCAGGGGATATGGTAAATCATGATAAGTACGGTTTTGGTGTAGTAATAAATGTAGATGGTTCTATTGCAACTATATCTTTTAAAAATACCGGACTCAAAAAATTAATGAAAAATCATAAGAGTATTAAAAAAATGTAAGGAGAAACAAAATATGAAAAAAGTAAAAAAATGTATAATACCAGTAGCTGGAATGGGAACAAGATTTTTACCAGCAACAAAGGCAACGCCTAAGGAAATGCTTCCAATAATAGATAAACCAACTCTTCAATATATAGTTGAAGAAGCAGTTGCAAGTGGAATTGAAGAAATATTATTTATAACAAGTCCATATAAAAATTCAGTTATGGATCATTTTGATAAGAATTTTGAATTAGAATCTAGATTAAAAGAAAGTGGTAAATTCGATAAATTACATATGATTGAAAATGTATCTAGTTTAGCAAAATTCTACTATATGAGACAAGGTGAACCTATGGGAAGTGGACACGCTATTAATTTAGCTAAATCATTTGTAGGTGATGAACCTTTTGCAGTTATGTATGGTGATGATTTAATGAAATCAGAAGTACCAGTATTGAAACAATTAATTGATATATATGAAGAAAAAGATTGTAATGTAATAGGAGTGCAAGAAGTAGATCCTAGTATAGTTTATAAATATGGTATTATTGAATATGCTGATGAAGAAGGTAAAATAAAGGATATAATTGAAAAACCAAGTGTTGAAGAAGCACCAAGTAATCATGCTGGGTTAGGTAGATATATTGTAAAGCCAGAAATATTTGATGAACTTGAAAATTTAAAAAGAGGTGCTGGAAATGAATATCAGTTTACTGATGGAATGAAGGCATTAATGAAAAAGCAAAAATTTTATGCATGTAAATTTAATGGTAAATATTTTGATATAGGAAATCAATTTGGATATATAAAAGCAAATATAGAATTTGCACTTGATAGAGATGATATCAAAGGCGATTTAAGTAATTATTTAGAAAAAGAATTAAAATTAACTTATACACCATCAAATAAATAAGTTATAGAAAGAGGATAAATATGGATATAAAGTCAAGAATAGATGAGTTAATTGGATATATAAACAAAGCAAGTTATGAGTATTATGTATTAGATACTCCTAGTATAACTGACCAAGAATATGATGATTACTATAATGAACTTTTAAATTTAGAAGAGAAATATCCAGAATATAAAAGAGAAGATTCACCAACTAATAGAGTTGGAGGAGATGCACTTGATAGATTTGAAAAAGTAACTCATGCACATCCAATGCTTTCTTTTGATGATATATTTAATGCTGAAGAAATTATTTCTTTTGATGAAAGAATAAGAAAAACTATTGATAATCCAAGTTATACTTTAGAACCAAAAATGGACGGATTATCAGGTTCTTTAATTTATGAAAATGGTATTCTAGTAAGAGGCGCAACAAGGGGAGACGGTGTTACAGGTGAAGATATTACTATTAATATAAAAACAATAAAATCTGTACCACTTAGGCTTACCGAAGACATAAATATTGAAGTGCGCGGCGAAATATATATGAGTAAAGCATCTTTTGAAAAAGCAAATATCGAACGAAGAAAAAATAAAGAACCAGAATTTGCTAATCCAAGAAATGCTGCCGCAGGTTCAATAAGACAATTGGATAGTAAAATAACCGCAAAAAGAAATCTTGATTTTATGGCATATTTTATTCCGAATCCAGAAGATTATGGATTAAAGACTCAGACTGAGTCCTTAAATTATCTAAGAAAATTAGGTTTTGTAACTAACTATAGGTTAAATAAAAGAGCAAAAAATGTTTCTGAAATAATAGATTTTATAGATGATTTATCTAAAAAAAGAAAAGATTTACCATATAATATAGATGGTGTGGTATTAAAAGTAGATAATTTAGATGATGAGAAAAAATTAGGATTTACGTCAAGAGTCCCAAGGTGGGGAATTGCATATAAATTTCCAGCAGAAGAAGTTTTAACTACTTTAAAAGAGATAAAATTTACTGTTGGTAGAACTGGTAAGATTACTCCAAATGCAATTTTTTCGCCAGTTCACGTAGATGGTTCAGTAGTAACAAAAGCAACTCTTCATAATAGTGATTACTGTATGGATAAAGATGTTAGAGTTGGAGATGTAATATCTATTAGAAAAGCAGGAGATGTAATTCCTGAAGTAGTAGAAGTAAAATTAGAAAGAAGAAAAGAGGATAGTGCTCCATTTAAAATGATAGAATCTTGTCCAATGTGTAATACTAAACTTGTTAGAAAAGATGCAAATCATTATTGTATAAATGAGCATTGTCCATCTAGAAAAATAGAAGGTTTAATTCATTTTTCTTCAAGAGATGCTATGTATATAGAAGGTTTTGGAGATAGAATAATCGAAGACTTTTATAATATGAATTATTTAAGAAATGTAGATGATTTTTATACTTTATATAAATATAAAGACGAACTAAAAACATTAGAAGGTTTTGGAGAAAAAAGCATAGAAAATTTACTTGATTCAATAGAAAAAAGTAAAAGTAATTCGTTAGAAAGATTAATATTTGCTTTAGGAATAAGATATGTAGGTAAAAAAACAGCTAAAATATTAGCAATATATTATAAAACTATGGATAACTTTATAAAAGCAGAATATGATGAATTAAAAAGTATAAATGATATAGGTGAAGTAATCGCAAAAAGCATAGTAGATTATTTTAGTATAGAAAAAAATATAAATTTAATTGATAGATTAAAAAATCTAGGTATTAATATGAGATATACAGGTCGTGA
Organism: uncultured Bacilli bacterium; assembly: GCA_934141145.1. Classification (GTDB taxonomy): domain Bacteria; phylum Bacillota_I; class Bacilli_A; order RF39; family UBA660; genus CAG-433. The sequence goes on along the minus strand of CAKPCA010000012.1, from coordinate 25,514 downwards.
TATTAATACTACTAATGAAAAAATAAACGGCAAAACATTTGTAATAACAGGTACATTATCAAAACCAAGAGATGAAATAAAAGAAGTATTAGAAAATCTTGGTGCTAATGTGACTGGATCAGTTACTAAAAAAACAGATTATGTTATAGTGGGTGAAAATCCAGGAAGTAAATATGATAAAGCAAAAAGTTTAGGTATTTCAATACTTGGTGAAAGTGATTATGAAAACTTGATAAATAATTAAGGAGGTGTGGAAATGAAAAAGATATCTATAAATATGTTATCTTCTGCGGACAAAGTCCCAGGTCAAGGCGTTGGAAGTGCATATTTAGAACTTATAAAATTATTAAGAGAAGATGCAAAAGATGATTTTGATATAGTAATTAATAAAGGTACAAAATATGATATATTACATGCACATACAATTGATCCACAAAACTATATAAAACTTAAATTGACTAAAGGAAAAAAGATTGTATATGTACACTTTTTACCAGATACATTAGATGGCTCAATAAAATTACCAAAACCATTATTTAAAATATTTAAAAAATATGTAATTAGTTTTTATAAAAGCGCTGATGAACTTGTTGTTGTAAATCCGATTTTTATAAAAGATATGGTTAAGGCTGGATTAAATAAAGAAAAAATAACATATATACCTAATTTTGTATCTAAAGAGGATTTTTTTGAAGTAGATGATAAAAAGAAAAAAGAAATAAGAAAAAAATATAATTTAAAAGAAAATGATTTTGTAGTAATAGGCGCAGGTCAAGTTCAAACAAGAAAAGGTGTTTTAGATTTTATTGATGTAGCAAAGAAAATGCCTGATGTTAAATTTTTATGGGCAGGAGGTTTTTCTTTTGGACATATGACTGATGGGTATGAAGAGTTAAAGAAAATAATGGATAATCCACCAGAAAATGTTCAATTTTTGGGAATTGTTCCAAGAAGTGAGATGAATAACTTATATAATATAAGTAACGTTCTTTTTGTACCATCATATAATGAATTATTTCCAATGACTATTTTAGAGGCTATGAGTAGTGGAACACCACTTCTTTTAAGAAATTTAGATTTGTATGAAGATATCTTATTTAAAAAGTATTTATCTGCTGATAATAATGACGATTTTGTAAAAGAATTAGACTTACTTAAAAATAATAGTAAAGAATATGAAAAAGCAAAAGAAAATTCTAGAGAAATATCAAAATTTTATAGTAAAGAACATGTTCTTGAAATGTGGAAAAAATTATATAAAGAAATATGTGAGTAATAATATTATATAAAAATAGATTTTAAATCTATTTTTATTGTTTTTAAAAAAAAATAATGATATAATAAATTTTAGAATATGGAGGGTGTACTATGAATAAAAAGGTATTAATAACAAATGCAAAAGGACAACAAATAGAAGCAGATGTAGTAACAGCTTTTACTTTGAAAGAAAATAATAAAGATTACATAGTTTATACATTTGGTGAAAAAAATGGTGATGCATCTAAATTGTATACTTCAAGAATAAGAGAAGAAAATGGTCAATATTTCTTTGATGCAATTTCAGATGATGAAGAGTGGGCTAAAGTTCAAGAAGTAATAAATAAAGAACTTAATTCTAAGAAAGGAGAATAAGTATGGCATTTAAAAATCCAAGCTTAATAGCGAGTGGAATATCAAAGGAAGAATTTGAAATATTAAAAGAACAAGTAGAAAAGAATACTCATGATATTGAACAAATGAAAAAACAAGAAAGTGTTATTTATAATAATGATAAACAAGATATTTATTATAATAAAGATGAGCAAGAATATATAATAAAAAAAGAAACTCCAAATGCTGCATTTTTAACTAGCATACCAAGAATATTAGAAATTGTCATTGCACCAAAAGAAAATGAAGAAGAATTAATTGAAGATAATGATTTAGAAAACGATATAATTCCAATTTCTTCTTTATATACTGAAGAAGGTAATGATGATTATAGTTTATTAGATTCTATTCCAAGTTTAGCACAAGTAAATGGTGGACAAAGAACTATGACAATAGAAAAATCTCCTGTACCAATTTTATCCAAAGTACAAGCTTGATTGATTAAAAAAAGTATTTATAGTATAATATAGCATTGTGAAAGGTGATAATATGAATAAAAATGTAAAAAAAATAGTAAAAAATAAAAGATTAATGTTAGTTTGTGCATTAGTTTTAATTGGTATAATTTGTTTAATATTATTAAAAGGTATTTTATATCCTGATAGTAAAATTTCATATTATGGAAATAGACTTGATGGAATTGACAAAATATCATTTACAAAGAGTGATCAAAATAAAATCATAGACAATATTAAAAAAAATGAAAATGTAACAGAAGCAAAACTTAATATTCATGGAAAAATAGTTAATATTATATTTAATGTAAAAGAAAATGTATCTTTGGATGATGCTAAAAAAATTGCTTCAGATTCATTAAATGATTTTTCAGATGAAGTAAAAAATTTTTATGATATAGAAATGATAATAACAAAAACAGATGAAAAAGGTACTGAAAAAACAAAAGAAGATGGTACAAAAGAAACAATAAAAGAATTTCCTATAATGGGATATAAAAATAGTAGTTCTAAGGAAATTAGTTGGTAGTAGGTGACTTATGAAAAATAAAAAGAAGAAATTTAATTTAAAAAAAATATTATTAATAGTAGTACCAATAATATTAATTTCTTTAGCTATTATAATTGGTATATATTATACAAATAAAAATAATTCTAATGGTGTATTTTCAATACTAGAAAAAAGATGGATTGAAAAAAATAAATCATCAGTTATAGATGTTTCTATTTTAAATGATGTACCAATATTTGGTATGGAGGGTGAAGGTGTATTTTTTGACTTTCTTGATGATTTTACAAAAGAAACTGGTATAGAGTTTAATATGATTCCATATTCAATGGGAAAAAGCTCAAGTAGTAGTAAGTATGTATTTGAAATGAATCATAAAACAAAACTTGATGATAATGAATTATTGTTTTTTAAAGATAATTATGTTCTTGTAAGTAAAGATAGTAAAAAGGTAAAAAAATTCACTGATTTAGAAGATGTAACAATAGGGGCGCTTGATACTGAACTTACAACGATAAAAGATTATTTATCAGATAATACTAAAGTAGTATATAATACATATACAAGTATTGATAATATAGTAACAGCGCTTAATAATAATGAGATAAAATATGCAATTGTTTCATCTAATCAATATATAGACAAAATATTTTCTAATAATTATTATATATCTTATAATATACCAGAAATATATACAAATTATGTATTAAAAGTTGATGGTGATGAAAAGATATTAAATAGTATTATAAATAAATTTTATATAAGATGGAATAAAGAAAAATTATCTAATTCGTATAACTCTAGATTATTTTCACTTTATTTTGAACAAAAAAACTTAGATGATGTTACTAAAAGTGATTTCATGAGTAAAGAATATACATATGGGTATGTTAAAAACTTACCTTATGAGTCAAAAATCAATGAAGATTTTATAGGTTATAATAGTGAAATGTTAGATGATTTTGCAAAAAGAACTGGTGTAACATTCAAAGTTAGAGAATATAATTCTATAAAAGATTTAACATCAGCTTTAAATAATGGAAAAGTTGATATTGCGTTTAATTACTATGATTATAAGGATTTAACTAATAATTTTGATTATACAGTTTCTCCTTATAAAGAAAAAATTGTTGTTTTATCTAGTATTAAAAATGTCAATACTACTGTTAATTCATTTAGATCATTAAAGGGTCAAGAAGTATATATGCTAGAAAATAAAATTGCTAATTATATTACTGATAAAACTGATATTACTGTAAAGGCATTTAAAAAAGTATCAACATTATTTAATTCTTTAAATGATAATTCCATCGTAATACTGGATTATAATACGTATGATTATTATAGAAATAATGAACTATCTGGTTATAAAGTTATATATGAACAAGATATAAATACTAATTTTAGTTTTATACTTCTTAATTCGAATAAAAATAGGGCTTTTGTAAGTTTATATAAATATTACATTTCAACAATAAATGCTGATTCATATAGGGCTAATGCATTATTAAAATTAGAAAAAGACAGCAAAAAAATAGATTTGACTTATATTTATATTTTTGCAGGAGTAGTAATATTATTTGCATTTAGTATGTTCTATTTTAAAAGCAAAAATATAACTAGTAAAATAAAAAGAGAAGATAAAGTAAGATATGTAGATCATTTAACTTCTTTGAAAAATAGACATTATTTAAATCAAAATTATTCAAAATGGCAAGCAAATAAAATATATCCTCAAGCGGTAATTGTTATTAACATTAATAAAATAGGACATATTAATGATGTTTATGGTCATGAAGAGGGAGATGCTATAATAAAAAAAGCAGCAAATATTCTTATAAATAATCAGTTAGAACAAAGCGATATAGTAAGAACAAATGGTGATGAATTTTTAATATATTTAGTTGGTTATGAAGAATCAAAAGTAATAACTTATATGAGAAGATTATATAAAGAATTTAAAAATTTACCTTATAAATTTGGTGCATCACTTGGTTATAGTATGATTTTGGATGATGTAAAAACAATTGATGATGCAATAAATGAAGCTGTACTTGAAATTAAAACTAATAAGGAAAATCAAAAAGAAAACGAAGAATAAAAATTTTGGGTGATATAATTGAAAAATATTAAGAAAAAAGTAAATAAATTTTTAAAAAGTGTTATTCAAATGATGAGAAAGCCAGTTATGTCCATACTTCCTGGACAATTGTCTTTCTTTTTACTACTATCATTAATTCCTATGATTTTACTCATTGGTTTAATATCAGCTTCATTTTCTATATCAATAGATAATTTAATTGAATTTATAGAAATATCACTCCCAGCAGATACTAGTAAACTTATAATACCTTTATTAGCAGGTAAGGGACTTGATTACAATGTAATTATTCTTGTTGTATCTGCTTTAATGCTTGTTTCAAAAGGAACTAGATCTATAATAGTTGCAGCATCAAATATATATAAAGTTGAAGAAGTGGATATAGTAAAAGATACTATAAAGGCAATATTTATAGCAATAATTTTAGTATTGTTAGTGTTTTTTATAATAGTTATTCCTGTATTTGGAAGTAAAATTTTATTATTTATACAAGAGTTTACAAATATAACATTTATTACAGATAGAGTTATAGATATATATAATATTGCAAAATGGCCTCTTACTATTTTTATCATTTTTATAAATCTTAAACTAATATATACAATAGCACCTAATAAACAAATAAATAGTAGTACTGTAAATAAGGGATCTTTATTTACAACTATTTTGTGGACTATTATGACATTTTTTTATTCTTTTTATATGACAAATATAGCTTCATATAATATATTTTATGGCAGTGCTTCAAGTATAATAATACTTATGCTGTGGATATATCTTATAAGTTATATATTTGTGCTTGGAATGAGTATAAATGCAAGTGATGATAAATTTGAATCGTAAATTTACATATTAAAAAGTATGTCTATGGTAAATATAATAAAAAAGTGATATAATCAATATGTTGTGGAGGTGTATTTTGGTGAAAGAAAAAATAACCAAATTTATAAAACAATTTAAAAATTTTGAATATAAAGAATATGCAAAAACAAATGTATTATTTTTTACTTTTATAGTAACAACTTTATTAAATGGTATGATGTTAAGATTTTTAACAGTACATAATTATTTTGCAATAAAGCCTATAATTGCAGATTTAGCAGTAATATTATTGTTTGGATCATTTGTATATTTATTTAAACCTAAAAATAGATTTAAGTATTTATTAATTATATCAGTATTGTTTACAGCAATATGTATAATTAATTCACTTTATTATACATATTATATGTCATTTGCATCATTCTCGCTTATTGCAGTTTCTTTAACTGTAGTAGATGTTGGTGATGCAGTTGTTGAAAATGTATTACAATTAAAAGATTTCTTATTTTTATGGCAACCAATAGTTCTTATAATAGTTCATCATTGCTTGAAAAAGAAAAAAGATTATTATAATACGGTTGCTAAGAAAGAAAATAAAAGAAAAAGATTTATGGCAACTTTAATTGCAGGTATAGCTACTTATGCAGTATTCTTTATGACAGTAACTGCAGTAGAATATAGTAGATTAAGTAAACAATGGAATAGAGAATTCTTAGTTATGAAATTTGGTGTATATACATACCAATTAAATGACTTATTTAAAAGTTTAGATGCTAAATTTAATACGTTATTTGGATATGATAATGCGGCTAAGTCATTTAGGGAATTTTATTCAGAAAAAAATGAAAGTAAGACTAATGAATATACTAATATCTTTAAAGATAGAAATGTAATAGTTATTCATGCTGAAAGTATGCAAAATGTAGCATTAAATACTTCATTCAATGGTAATGAAGTAACTCCTAATGTAAATAGACTAAAAAATGAAGGAATATATTTTAGTAATTATTATGCACAAGCTAGTGGTGGTACAAGCAGTGACTCAGAATTTACTTTTTCAACATCACTTTTACCAGTTACTAATGGTGCAGTTGCAATAAGTTACTGGAATAGGGAATATGAAACTTTACAGAAATTACTTAAGAATGATGGATATAGAACTATAAGTATGCATGCTAATAATGGAGATTTCTGGAATAGAAACAATTTCCATAAAAAGTTAGGATACGATAAATTCTATAGTAAACAGGATTATAATATCGATGAAGTAATTGGACTTGGTTTATCAGATAAGTCATTCTTTAAACAATCAGTAGAAAAATTAAAAAAAGAACAAGAAGAAAATGGAAAATTTATGGCAACTATGATAATGCTTTCAAATCATACACCATTTGATGATTTAGATAAATATGGTGAGTTTGATGTAGATATCAAAGAACAAGTTACTAAAACTAATGAAAATGGTGAGGAAGTAACTGAAGATGTATCATATCCATATATGGAAGGTACTAAATTAGGAAACTATTTTAAATCAGTACATTATGCAGATAGTGCCCTTGGAGAATTAGTTAATGAATTAGATGAATCTGGATTACTTGAAAATACAGTATTAGTTATTTATGGTGATCATGATGCTAAACTTCCTAAAAAAGACTATGTAAGATTATATAATTATGATAAAACAACAGATGGAATTATTGATAAAACAAGTGAAGATTATGTAGATGTAGATTATTATAAATATGAACTTGATAGATCAGTACCATTTATAATATGGACAAAAGATAAAAAGTTCAATAAAACAATAAACACTGCTATGGGTATGTATGATGCAATGCCGACACTTGCTAATATGTTAGGTGTTAAACCAACATATGCATTAGGACATGATATTATGAACTTAGATGATAATATTGTTGTATTCCCTAATGGTAATTGGCTTACTAATAATATTTATTATAATAGCCAAAAAGATCAGTATAAAGTACTTAATACTGACTATATAGTAAATAATGACGAAATAGACAATAATAATAAATATGCTGCAAAGAGACTTGAAATATCAAATGATATTATATTATATGATTTAATTAAAAACGAAAATTCTAGATTAGAAAGAGTAGAGGGAAATTAATATGAACAAAGATAAAAAAAATAAAAAAAGAATGTCTAAAAAGGCAAAAATAAAATTAATATTTGTAATTTTAATGTTAATTTTAGTAGCATTCATTATTGGATACTTTGTTGTTGGTGGTAAAAATAGTGATGATAAAGCAAAAACTAAAGTTGTAGATGAAATAAAAGAATTTAATTATACTGTTTCAGATTCAGATAGTAAACTATTTAAAGAAAAGTTTAAAGAGTTAAAAAAAGTTTTATCAGAAAAAGAAGTTGATAATAAAAAATATGCAACATTAGTAAGTGAATTATTTGTTATAGATTTCTATACTCTTGATAATAAACTAACTAAAAATGATGTTGGTGGTGTGCAATTCGTATATACAAAACATCAGGCAGATTTTATTGATAAAGCAAGAGATGGTATGTACAAACAAGTAAAAAATAATTTAGATAATGATAGAAAACAATCTCTTCCAGAAGTAGATACAATTGAAGTTGTATCTACTGAGGAAGTAGTACCTTCTGCAATATTTGAAAGTGAAGACTTTAAAAATGTAACAGAAGCAGAAGCTTATGAAATAAAGTTAAAATGGACATATAAAAATGATGATAAGTTTCAAAAAGAAGCAACTGTAGTAGTTGTAAAAGATTCAGATAAACTTTCCGTAGCAAAGTTATCTGATGGAGAATAGGAGGGAATAAATTATGAATCAAGAACAAACTCAAAAAATTAAAAAAAATAAATTTCTTAATTTATTCACTGGACTTATCGTTGGAATGTTTGTATGTGTAACTGGTTATCTAATTTATAATTTATTAAAATTAAATAATGTAGAAAACTTAATAAGATATATTGCTGTTGGTGTATTATCTTTAATAAGTATAATTACAATAATTAAATATATAAAACTAAAAAAACAAAGTAAGAAGAGTAAATATTTCATTCTTATTATAGTACTATTAATTATAGGTGCAGGAGAATTTTTCATAAGTTCCTTAATTGATAAAGGTGTAAGTACTATTGATAAAATGAATAAAAATTATGTTACATATTCAAGCAGCTTAATAGCTATGAAAGATGGCAATTATAATAAATTAAGTAAAATAAAAGATGCAAAAATAGGTATAATTTCTGATAAGAATGATACTGAAGGATATGTACTTGCACAAAATATAATAAAAAAAGATAAAATAACAAAAGATCAATTAGTAGAATATGATGATTATGTTTCTATGCTATCTGATTTATATTCAGATGAAGTAAATGCGATATTTATATCAAGCAGTTATGAAGATAAATTTGCTTCAGTAGAAAAGTATGAAAAAATAGGTAGTGAAGTAGTAGAACTTGATAAATATTCAAAATTAATGAAAAAAGTAACTGATAAAAATACATCTGCAAGTACTAAAAAAGTAACAGAACCATTTACAATGCTTTTACTTGGTGTTGATTCACCAACAGAAGATATATCAAAAGCAAGTGGTTTAGGAGACTCAATAATGCTTATTACATTTAATCCAAATACATTAAATGCTACAGTATTTAGTATTCCAAGAGATACTTTTGTTCCTATAACTTGTTATAGAAATGCAAGAAGTAAAATAACACATGCTGCATCTGGTGGAGACTCTTGTATGATAAGTACAATAGAAAACTTTACGGGTATAAATATAGATTACTATGCAAAAGTTAATTTCCAGGGATTAATAAAATTAGTAGATGCTTTAGGTGGAATAGATGTAGATGTTCCTTATAAATTTTGTGAAAGTAATAGTGTAAGATCATTAAATAGTAGTGATTTAATATATGTCGAAAAAGGATGGCAACATTTAAATGGTGAACAAGCTTTAGCATTATCAAGAAACAGAAAAACAGTTTCAGAATGTGGTAAAGAGTGGAATAAAGGAACTAGAAATGACTTTGTAAGAGGACAAAATCAACAACTTGTTGTTAGAGGTATAATGAACAAGTTAAAGACAATAAAAAGTATTAATCAACTATATAGTGTATTAGATACAATAAGTATAAGTTTAGATACAAATCTTACAAGAGATCAAATATTAGACTTCTATAATGTATTTAAGAAAGTATTAGTTAATTCTGGATCATTATCAGATTCTAATGATGTAATAAGTATGCAAAAGACATATTTAAATGGTTCAGGTGGACTTATTTACGATAATATTATGAATATGAAATTATATGAGTTTGTACCATCATCACAATCATTAAATGCAATAATAAAAGCAATGAAAGTAAATCTAGAGTTAATAGAAGAAGATTATGATACATCATTCAGTTTCACAATAGATGAACCTTATGAATCAAAAATAATAGGTGCAGATTTATATGGTGGCGTAACTAAATATCCGGATCCTACTTCAGATACAAAAACAGATAGTAGTAAGACTTGTCCTGAAGGAGAAGAGTTAGGCGCAGATAAAACAACATGTGTATGTAAGAGTGGGTATACGAGAAAAAATGGAGTTTGTGAACTTAAAGAAACTAAAACATGTATAGGCGCAAATGAAGAGTTAGGCGCAGATAAAACTTCTTGCGTATGTAAAAATGGATATACAAGAAATGTTACTACAGGTATTTGTGAACTTAAAGAAACTAAAACATGTACAGGTGCAAATGAAGAGTTAGGTGCAGATAAAACTTCTTGTGTATGTAAAAATGGATATACAAGAAATGTTACTACAGGTGTTTGTGAACTTAAAGAAACTAAAACATGTACAGGTGCAAATGAAGAAATAGGTGCAGATAAAGTCACTTGTGTATGTAAAAATGGATATACAAGAAAAAATGGAATTTGTGAAAAAAATGAACAACAAACTGAAAACTTAACTGAACAAGGTAATAAGAATGATTAAGCTAATCATTCTTTTTTTTACAAGCATTTACAAAAAACTACAAAAATAGTTAATAACTCTTTAAAATAAACAAAATATTTGCTATAATAGATTATGAATAATAAGGAGGGATAAGAATGAAATATAGAAAGTATTTTGTAATAGCAGTATTCATTTTGTTATTGTCTTTCTTTAAAATTGATAATGTTTCCGCAAGTACTAATTTTAAGATTTGTAATAATTTGACAGAAAATTCATATTTGAGAAGTACCCCTGGCGGAACACCTATTAAGGATGTTGATGGTAAAGATGTATTATTAAGGAATAAATCTTATATGGAAATATTAAATACAACAACATCTGGTGGTGTACAGTATTATAATATTTATGTGAATTATTATTCTAATAATTATGTTGGTTATGTGAAATCAGCTTGGATTAATAATTGTAAAGAATATACGACAGATGATAATTATGGTAATTATCTTAGAAATTTAGGTTTTCCAGAAAGTTATATATTACCACTTCAAAAATTACATGCTATGCATCAAAATTGGGATTTTCAAATATCTAAGACAAATTTAGATTGGAATACTGTTGTAGGTAAAGAAACTGAAACTGCTACTCAAAATCTAATAAGTTTTGAGAGTACTATTGATAAAATTGATAAATCACTTTTATCGACAGATGGTGCGGCATACAATAATGGAATATATATACAGCATCAACCAGGTTGGTATACTCCAAGTAAACAAACTGTAGCATTTTATATGGATCCAAGAAATTGGTTAAATGAACAAACTGTCTTTATGTTTGAACAATTATCATTTAATGAGACGTTTCATACAGAAGCAAATGTTAAATCAATCTTAAATGGTTCATTCATGCAAGGGTCATACTTATATAACGGTCAGTGGTGGACGTATGCTAATACGTTTGTAGATGTTGGTAGAAAAACAGGTGTTAATTCAGTTCATCTAGCCAGCCGTGTTCTTCAAGAACAGGGGGATAATGGAAGAGGTGCAACCATTAATATGAATGGTGGAGATGGACAAACATATTATAACCATTTTAATATTAATGCAAGTGGAAGTACAGTAGCTCAAATAGTTGCAAATGCATTAGAAGTTGCCAAAAGAAATGGATGGAATAATCCATATCCATCAATACTTGGTGGTGCTTCAATTATAGCAAGAGAATATATTAATGCAGGTCAAGATACTAATTATTATCAAAAATTTAATACAATAAACCATAGTAATTTATATTGGCATCAATATATGCAAAATATTAGAGCATTAACATCTGAATCTAGAAAAACATATAAAGCATATGATGATAAAGGATTAATAAATAATTCATATACATTCAAAATACCAGTTTATAATAATATGCCAGATGCAACATCATTATCTATTTCAAACAATGCAGATAATACATTAAGTTCTTTATCAGTATCTGGTTGCAGTTTAAATCCATCATTTAATTCTGCTGCAACTGATTATACATGTAATGTATCAAATAGTGTTAATCAAGTAACAGTTTATGCAAATAAAACTAGTCCATATTCTAGTATGACAGGAGATGGAGTAGTAATATTAAATAATAATAGTACTGAAGTAAATGTAGTGGTAACTGCTGCAAATGGTGATAAGAGAACTTATAAGATAATTATAAAAAAAATAGAACCGGGTAAAGAAAGCCCAGCTGATATAATAAGTTCATTAGGATATAATAATTCAAATAATATGATTAGTGGTATTGAACTGGGTACAGATTCTTTGAATATCATATCTAATATAAAAAATAGATATAGCTTATCATCTGTTGAAATAAAAGATAAAAATGGTAGCGTTAAGTCTTCTGGACAAATTGCAACAGGTGACCAGATAATAATCAAAAGCAACAATCAAACTGTAACTTTTAAAGTAGTTATTAAAGGTGATACAAATAGCGATGGAAAAATAAGTATATCAGATTTGGCAATGATTAAAGCAAAATTACTTGGAACAAATAGTTTGAATGGTGCTTATTATGAAGCTGCTGATATAAATAAAGACGGTAAGATAAGTATTGCAGATTTAGCAATGGTTAAAGCACACTTACTAGGAACTTCTAAAATTACGAAGTAGGAGGAAAATATGAAAAAGAAAATATTATATATATTAATGATGGGAATTATATTTTTGATTCCAAAAAATGTATTTGCATTAACGGTATCTACAAGTTGCTCTTCTTCATCTAGTGCAACATTAGGCAACACGGTTACAGTAACAGTAAGAGGAAATGCATCTGATAGTGTTATGTGGGATTTATCTATAGGGTATGATTCATCAAAGTTACAATATATTGGTGGTAGTTCAATTCACTATATTTCAGATAATTTCTCATCAAGTACATCTTTAACATATAAATTTAAAACAATAGCACTCGGTAGTGCATATGTAAAAGTTGCAAATGCAGAAGTAGCGACTGCAACAGGAGAATCTGCAAGTTCAAAAAGTGGTTCTTGTAATATAAATGTAGTAAAGCCAGTACCAACTGCACCTAAGAATTCTGATAATAATTTAAAATCATTAAGTGTAGAAGGTGCAACACTATCACCAGAATTTAATAAAGATACATTAGAATATTCTGTAACACTTACTAGTGATACAACTAAAGTAAAAGTAAATGCAGAGAAAAATGATTCTAAGGCATCTGTATCTGGAACAGGTGAGATAGAAGTAAAAGAAGGAGATAACAAACTAGAAATAGTTGTAACTGCAGAAAATGGTAGTAAAAAGACATATGTTATAAATGCTACTGTACAAGAGAAAGCTCCAATAATTGTTAAGGTTAATAAAGAAGAATATTCAATAATAAGAAAAAAAGATGTTTTGACAGTACCAGATGGATATGAAGAAACAAAAGTTACTATAAACGATGAAGAAATACCTGCTTATAAAAATGAAATAACAGGATATACACTTGTAGGTTTAAAAAGTCAAGATAACAAAAATGCATGGTATGTTTATGATGAAAATAAGTTAACTTATACAAAATATATTGAATTAAAATCTGAAATGGTTAGACTTGTAGTGTTAAATCCTAAAGAAAGTGATGTTCCTTATAGATATTATAAAACTACATTTGATTATAATGGTGAAAAAATAGATGGTTATACATTTGATGAAGTTTCATCATTCAGACTTATATATGGTTTAAATATATTAACTGGTGAGAAATCATTCTATTTATATGATATAAATGAAAAGACAGTTCAAAGATTCTATAATGACCAAGTGCTAATATATATTGATCTAGTAAAAAAATGTAAAATATTATTATTATCATGTGCAGCTGCGCTATTTGCGTTATTCTTATCAGTAATAGTTTTACTTTCAAAAAATGTAAAATTCAAGAAAACATATTTGGAAAATGTTGCTAATAACGTAAAAGAACAAAAAAATAATAATGAAATAGAATATAAAGACATAGAAGGTACAACAATATTAGAACCTATTGAAGAACCTAAAATTTCAAAGAAAGAACTAAAAAAACAGAAAAAAGAAGAAAAGAAAAATAAAAAACAAAAAGAAAAAACATTTTTAGATGAATAAATATTAAAAATTATACCAATGTATTAATGACATGATTGTTAATATGTTAAAAAAGAAAATATGCGGGATGCTATTTTCTTTTTTGTTTATAAATGATAAAATAGTAGTATACGAGGTAAGTAAATATGATGACAAAATTAAATAACTTTATTAAAAAAAATATATTATTAATTTTTACTATATTTTTATTTATGCAACCGGTTTTAGATATTATTACTGGAATTATGATATATTCAAAAAGCAGTATATATTCTATAAGTGCAATTATAAGAATTATATTTTTAATATTTATGATGTATTATATTACTTTTATAAAAAAAACTAAGTTTTTTAAATTATTCTTAATAATATTATTATATTCTGTAATTTTTTGTTTAGTGAATTATATATTTAAAGATAATGGAAATTTAGTAATAGAAATTAAAAATTTATTAAATAATATTTATTTACCTATAACTATGATTTTTATATTTGAAATTTTTAATAATAATAAGTTTGATATAAAAAAAATATATATGATTTTACTTATATATTTGTTATTAGTGTTTACACCAAATATTTTAGGTATAGGATTTGATAGTTATGCTTATTCTAAGGAAGGAAGTGTAGGCTTCTTCTATTCCGCAAATGCTATTGGAAGTATTATTAGTATGTTATTTCCAATATTTATTTGTGAACTTATAAAACAAAAAAATAAAATATATTTAATTTTATTTATTATTATATATACTTATGTATTATTAACACTTGGTACTAAAGCACCACTTTTGTGTGCATCAATACTTTTATTGTATTATTTTATTGTAGTAATTACAAAATTAATAAAATCAAAGTCATATAAAAAATTAATTGTTTTAGCAATATCATGTTTAATCTTATTAGTATTAGGATTAAAATTAATAACTTTAACACCATTTTATGATAATTTAATAATACACTTAAATTTTCTAAATATTAAAAAAATTAGTGATTTATTTACATTTCATAATATTGATCATTTTATTTTCAGTAGTAGACTTTCATTCTTTAAAGATTCATTTAAAGTATATTTAAATTCTAACTTTATGCAAAAATTATTTGGTATTGGATACTTTATTGATAATAAAGTAATGAAACTTGTTGAAATGGATTATTTAGATACATTATTGCATCAAGGTATAATAGGGTTTATAGTAATATTCTTTATATATTTTAAAATAATATTTGATATATTTAAAATGTACTTTAAGAAGTTTAAATCTAATTTCTTAAATATTAAAAAAACATCTATGATAATATCAATAATAATTTCAATATTATGTGCATTTTTAACAGGACATGTACTTGCGACACCAGCAGTATCAATCTTTATATCAGTAATTTTAGTAGTATACTATAATGAATTTAAAATGGAGGAATAATTATGAGAAGATATAAAAGAGATCAATTAAGAAAAATTAGATTATATTTTATTTTAGATTCTAAAAAAAGAACGAAATATTTAATAAAACACAATGTATTTGCAGAAGTTGGGAAAAATTTCTTTTTTCAACCAAGAAAAATACCAGCAGATCCAAAACTTGTAAAATTTCATAACAATGTAGTTGTAACAAGTGGAGTTTTATTTATAACACATGACGTATCAGATTTTATGCTTAATAATATGGGACTTCCTAGATTTTATAAATATCAATCAGGTTGCATTGAAGTTAAAAACAATGTGTTTATTGGAAGTAATACAATAATACTTCCAAATGTCAGAATTGGAAATAATGTAATGATAGGAGCAGGTTCTGTTGTTACGAAAGATGTTCCAGATAATTCTGTAGTTGCGGGTAATCCAGCAAGAGTAATAGAAAGTTTTGATGAGTATTTAGAAAAAAGAAATAAAAAAGAAGAAAATATGATTGAATATGTAGATAAAGAAAGTCGTAATAAACTTTGGGAACAATTTTATAAAAATAGAGGTGAGTAATATGCATAAGAAAAAAGTAATATTATTTATGACAACAATGTATACGGGTGGTATTGAAAATGCCTTAATAGAACTTTTAAATAAATTAGATTATGAAAAATATGATGTAACACTATTTTTAGAAAATAAAAAAGGTGAATTACTTCCTAAGATTAATAAAAATGTAAAAATATATAATTATAATTTGAGTCATAGTAAAAATGTAATATATAGAAAAATAGTTAATGGTTTTAAAAGACTTAAATTCATATTATTACATAAAGATAAATATGATTGTTCAATTTGTTATGCGACTTACTCAAAACCATGTAGTTTACTTAGTTTATATGCATCAAAAAATAATATGATTTATATTCATGGTGATTATGTTACAGAATTTAATGACAAGGATAAAACAATTAATTTCTTTTTAGGACAAGATATAAATAGTTTTAAAAAAGTAATATTTGTATCAAATGAATCAATGAATAATTTAATTGAAATTATGCCAAGTATTAAAGATAAATCAATAGTACTTAATAATTTTATAAATTATGAAAGAGTACTAAAATTATCAAATGAGAGAATTACAGAAAAAAGAACAAAAAATAAATTAATTGTTTTTGTTGGTAGATTAGATGAAGAAGTTAAAAGAGTATCAAGAATGATTAATGCCATAGAGTATTGTAAAAAAAATAATCTTGATGTTGACTTTTTTATAGTAGGAGATGGAAAAGATTATAAATATTATGAAGATTTAATAAAAGAAAAGCATTTAGAAAAAAATATAAAAATGCTTGGACTTAAATCTAATCCATATCCATATATAAAATTAAGTGATTATATTACTATAACATCTGATCATGAAGGATTTCCAGTTACATTTTTAGAAGCACTTGTATTAGATAAGAAAATAATATCAACCATTGAAGTAAGTGATGAAAATATAGATATAAAAAATTTTGGTTATATTGTTTCAAAAAATCAAGATAAGTTTAATGAAGAAGTATACAAGATATTAAAAGAAGATAAATCTAAGGTTAAACATGTAGATTTTAAGAAAATAAATGAAGAAAAAATCAATATGATAGATAAATTAATAGAGGGTGAATAAATTGAAATATAGCATTATAGTTCCAGCATATAATACAGAAAAGTATATTGATAAATGTTTAAAAAGCATATTTTCAAATACTTATAAAAATTTCGAAGCTATTATTGTTAATGATGGATCAACAGATAAAACAGAAGATATAATAAATAAATATATTAAAAAATATGATAATATAATCTATATAAAACAGAAAAATATGGGCTTAAGTATGGCAAGAAATAATGGTGTAAAAAAAGCAACAGGAGATTATTTATTATTTATAGATTCAGATGATTATGTAGAAAAAGAATTACTTGAAAATATAAATAAAAATATAGGTAATTTAGATATACTTAGATATCAGTTAAATATAGTTTATAGTGATAAAGTTGTTCCATGCGAGGAAGAAGAATTTAGTGTTACAGATGGAATAGATGCCTTTGAAAAAATAGTAAAATATAAATTTATTGAAATGGCCGCATTATATGTTATTAATAGAAAATATTATATAGATAATAACTTTGAGTTTGAAAAGGATGTTTATCATGAAGATTATGGATTACTTCCTTTAGTAATTGCGACTGCTAAAAAGGTAAAATCAATAAATTATTTAGGTTATAATTATGTTCAAAGAGATGGAAGCATAATGTCATCAAATGATACAGAAAAAATGAAAAAGAAAATGGAAGATATGTTATTTTTATTTACTAAAGCAATAAAATATTTAGATAATATTCCAAATAGTCAAAATGTTAAGAGCTTTTATGCAAATAGTATTATTGATAAATATAATTCATTAAGTGATGAACTTAAAAAAGAATATATAAAGAAAATAAAAGATTTAAAAGTAATTAGTTATTTATCAAATGATAGTTTCAAAAGAAAAATAAAAAAGATATTATATAAAATAAAGTATGAGGTATTAAAATGAAAGTAAGTGTTATTGTTCCAGTATATAATACAGAAAAATATTTAAAAAATTGTATTGATTCATTATTAAAACAAAATTTTGAAGATTATGAAATTATTGTTATTAATGATTTGAGCCCTGGAAATGCAGAAGAAATAATAAAGTCCTATAATGATAAAAAAATAGTATATATAAAAAATAAGACAAATAAAGGAATTGGTTACAATAGAAACTTAGGTATAAAAGAAGCAAAAGGAGAATATGTTTGTTTTATAGATTCAGATGATTATGTAAAAGAAGATTTTATTAGTAAAATGTATAATTATTCAAAAGAAAATAATTTGGATTTATGCGTTTGTGATTATGTAAATGTTGATGAAAAAGGTAACACGTTAGAAGAATTTAATTTATCAAACTTTGGTATAACCAACTATGAAGAAAATAATAAAATATTATGTGAAATTAATTTAGGACCTTGTAATAAACTTTTTAAGAAAGATATGCTTATAAAAAACAAAATAGAATTTAGTGAAAAACTAAAATATGAAGATTTATCATTTGTAGCACTTTCAATTAAAAATAGTAAAAAAATAGGTAAAATAAATGAGCAATTAAATTATTTTACAGTACATAAAAATAGTGAAACAACAACAAGAGATAAAAGAGTTTTTGATATATTTAAACAACTTGACATTGTAAGAAATGAATATAAAAGTGGTAAATACCTAGATGAACTTACTGCTTCTGTATTGCTTAATTATACAATTCAGCAAAGATATCAAATAGATAAAGATGTGCAAAGTAAATTTATTGATGAAGCATTTAAATATTTAAATGATAATAATATTGATTATAAACATAGCGAATACATTAAAAATAGAACTTTATTTAAGAGAACAATTGAAAAAAGCAAGAATTTAACGAAAATATATTGTTATTTATATAGAAAGCTAAAAAACTAGTATATAAACTAGTTTTTTTGATTGTTTAATGTTATAATTATTATAGAGGTGATAATATGAAAATATTAGTAACAGGTGGAGCAGGTTATATAGGCTCACACACTTGTGTTGAATTATTAAATGAAGGATTTGAAGTAGTTGTAATAGATAACTTTTCAAATAGTAAAAGCTCAGCATTAGATGCTATAAAAAAAATAACAGGCAAAGATTTTAAATTTTATGAAATGGACTATTTAGATAAAGATGCTTTAAATAAAGTGTTTGAAGAAAATAAAATAGATGCTGTAATTAATTTTGCAGGATTTAAAGCAGTAGGTGAATCAGTTCAAAAACCAATTGAATATTATACAAATAATATTTCTGGTGCTCTTAATTTGCTTGATGTAATGAGAAAATATAATGTTAAAAAGTTTGTATTCTCATCATCTGCAACTGTATATGGTAATCCAGAAAAAATACCGCTTACAGAAGATTGTAAAATAGGTGGAACAACAAATCCATATGGAACATCAAAATTATTTATTGAACAAATACTTAAAGATATTTATGCATCAGATAATTCATGGGACATAATAATACTTAGATATTTTAATCCAGTTGGAGCACACGAAAGTGGACTTATCGGAGAAGATCCAAAAGGTATACCTAATAATTTAATGCCATATATTGCAAAAGTAGCAACTAAAGAGTTAAAAGAATTATCTGTATTTGGTAATGATTATAATACTCCTGATGGTACAGGCGTTAGAGATTATATACATGTTGTTGATTTAGCAAAAGGACATGTACTTGCACTTAATAAATTAGAAAAAGAAGGTAAAGGTTTATTTATTTATAATTTAGGAACTGGAACAGGATACAGTGTACTAGATCTTGTTCATGCATATGAAAAAGCCAATAATGTAAAAGTTCCATATAAAATTGCACCAAGAAGAGATGGTGATATAGCAACTTGTTATTCAGATCCAACAAAAGCAAGAAACGAACTTGGATTTGTCGCAACTAAAACAATAGAAGATATGTGTCATGATTCATATAAGTTTGTAACAAGAAAATAGGAGTATAGTATGAAAAAAAAGAAAGTATTATTTATTTCATCAACTGGTGGACATTTAAAAGAATTATTACAATTAAAGAAACTTTTTAATAAATACGATTCATACTTAATAACAGAAAAAACAGATTCTACAAAAAAATTAAAAAATGAATATAAAGAAAAAATTGGATATATGGTATTTGGAACTAAAGATCATATGCTTACATATCCATTTAAATTACTTGCAAATTGCTTTATAAGTCTGTATTACTTTATTAAAATAAGACCAAAATATATAGTAACAACAGGAACTCATACAGCAGGACCAATATGTTACTTAGGTAAAATATTTGGAAGTAAAGTAATATATATAGAAACAATGGCCAATATAAGTAAAAAAACAATTACAGGTAAGCTTATATATCCAATTGCAGACTTGTTTATAGTACAATGGAAAAGTATGCTAAAATTATATCCAAATGCTGTATATGGTGGATTTATATTTTAGGAGGTAGTTATGATATTTGTTACACTCGGAACTCAAGATAAAGGATTTCCAAGACTTTTAGAAGCAATAGAAAAAGCAATAGAAAATAAAAGTATAAAAGAAAAAGTTATTGTACAAGCAGGTTATACAGAATTTGAATCAAAAAATATGGAAATATATAAATTACTTCCAATGGATAAATTTGATGATTATATGAAAAAATGTGATTTATTAATAACACATGCAGGAGTTGGTTCTATTATGTCAGGATTAGAGCTTAATAAAAAAATAATAGCAGCTCCAAGACTTGAAAAATATGGGGAACACACTAATAATCATCAAATAGAAATAGCAAGTGAATTTTCAAAAGAAGGATATATAATATATTTAGAAGATTTTGATAAATTAGGTGAAATTATAAAAAATATAAAAAATTTTAAACCTAGAAAATACAAAAGCAACAATGATAATTTCATAAAAATAATAGAAAATTATATAGATAATAATTAAAGGTAAGTGGTAACTATGAAAAAAATTACAATTTTATGTTTACATTTAGGTTATGGTGGCATAGAAGTCGCAGTAAGTAACTTAGCAAATATGTTATGCAATAACTATAATGTTGAAATAGTATCAATTTATAACATATATGGTAAACCAGTTTATGATATAAATAAAAAAGTTATTATAAAATATCTATATGATGGAGGACCAAATAAAAAAGAATTTAAAGAATCATTAAAAAAACTTCAGTTGATAAAAACACTAAAAGAAGGTATAAAATCAATAAAAATATTAAAAATAAAGAAAAATTCAATGAAAAACTATATTGAAAATTGTGATAGCGATATAATTATTTCAACAAGAATAGAAATAACAGAAATATTAAGTAAATATTATAAAGGTAAAGGAATTTTAATATCACAAGAGCATGCACATCACAATAATAATAAAGATTATATTAATAGAGTAATAAAATCACTTAAAAATATAGATTATTTTATGCCAGTATCAAGAAAATTAACTAAATTTTATAAAAACAAAGTTAAAGGTAATACTAAAGTAATGTATTCTCCATTATGTGTAGATTACATTCCAGATAAAGAAACAAAAAAGAATAATAAAAATATAGTTTCAATAGGAAGATTATCTCCTGAAAAAGGATGTTTAGATCTAATAGATGTATTTAATTTAATTCATAAAGAAGATAGTGAATGCGTACTTCATATAATTGGTGATGGAGAAGAAAAAATAAAAATGCAAGAAAAAATAAAAAATTTAAATTTAAATGATTCAGTTGTTTTATATGGATATAAAGATAAAGAATTTATAAGAGAAAAATTAAATGATATGAGTTTATACTTAATGACATCTTATGAAGAATCATTTGGTCTTGTATTACTTGAAGCATCCGCATTTGCAATACCATCAATCGCATTTTCATCCGCAGAAGGAGCATGCGAAATAATAAATAATAATGTTGATGGATACATAATAGAAGATAGAAATAAAGAAGAAATGAAAGAAAAAGTTCTAGAACTATTAAATGATAAACAAAAACTTGCTTTATTTGGTCATGAAGCAAAAATAAAGTGCAATGAGTATTCATATGAAGTCGTAAAAGAAAAATGGTTAGGAATAATAGAAGATATTTTAAAAAAATAGGTATAATATATAAAAATAAGATAATAATATAAATGTCATATGAAAAATATGACAAGATAAGTAAAAGGACCTAACATATTATTTAGGTTCTTTTAATTTTATGATATTATTAGATTAGAGGTAATAAAAATGAAAAACAAAGTTATAGGTAGTATATTTATTATATTAATAATAAGTTCAATAATATTTATGTTCTTATTTATTTTTAAAATGGAAAATTTAAGAAAAGAAAGTATAGAATTAGATAAAAAGATAAGTAGCATTGAAAAAAGTAATGAAGAAAAAAATAATAAATTAGATGAAATAAAAGAAAAAAATTATAACCAAGAGAAAAATATAAATAATATGACAGAATATATAAATTCACTAGATAAGAAGGTGAAAGAATATGAAAAATAGGAAAGTAGTACTAATAATTTTATTAATACTATTTATAATAACTTTAATTTTTATATTTCTAACTCTTGGTAAAACATATTATAGTGAATTAAAAATAGTAAATGATAAAAAAGAAACTTATTTAAAATTAAAAACAAAAAATAATTTATTAATAAAAAGTATAAAAGAAGAAGAAATTAAATTTAACACTAATCAAGAAATTATAAAAGAAAATGAAAGCAAAAAGTTAAGCTTAGAAAAAACATTAAAAGAAAAAGAAGAGGAAGCAAGAATAAAAAATCAAAAATACTTAACAAATATAAAAGGAAAAGTAGTGTATCTAACTTTTGATGATGGCCCATCTATTTATACAAATGATATATTAAATACACTTGATAAATATAATGTAAAAGCAACATTTTTTGTTACCTGTTCTGGAGATATAAATGGCCTTGCTAAGAAAATATTAGATAAAGGACATACTCTTGCTCTTCATACTTGCACTCATAAATATTCAAATATTTATTCATCAGAAGATGCTTACTTTAATGATTTAAATGAAATAAGTACAAGAGTAGAAAATATTACTGGTTATAAAAGTAAATATATTCGTTTTCCAGGAGGATCAAGCAATACAGTAAGTAGATTTAATAGAGGAATAATGACTAGACTTACTAAAAAAGTACAAGAGAATGGTTATAAGTACTATGATTGGAATATTGATTCAAATGATGCTGCAGGAGCAAATAAAAATCAAGTATATTCTAATGTAATAGGTGCTTTAAAAAATAGTAATAGAACAACTAATATGGTACTTATGCATGATACAAAATCATCTACAAAAGATGCACTTGATAATATAATAAAAGATGCACTAGATATGGGATATACATTTTCAAATATAAATGATTATACGAGTGAAATACATCATGGTGTTAATAATTAGTACAATAAAAAATAAATATATTTGTATTTTATTAAAAATGTGTTATAATATCAAAGGCTAAAAACGAGGAGTGAAGTAAAATGAAAATAAGAAACATAGCAATAATTGCGCACGTTGACCATGGTAAAACAACGCTTGTAGATCAATTATTAAAACAATCTGGTACATTTAGAGATAATGAAGATGTTAGTGAAAGGGCAATGGACTCAAATGATATTGAAAGAGAAAGAGGAATAACAATACTTGCAAAACCAACCGCAATCAACTATAAAGATTATAGAATTAATATTCTAGATACTCCAGGTCACGCAGACTTTGGTGGAGAAGTAGAAAGAATTATGCACATGGTTGATGGTGTGCTTTTAGTAGTAGATGCTTATGAAGGTGTTATGCCACAAACTAAGTTCGTACTTAAAAAAGCAATGGAAGCAGGCCTAAAACCAATAGTTGTAGTAAACAAAATAGATAAACCAGCTGCAAGACCTGCAGAAGTTATTGATGAAATATTAGAATTATTAATAGAACTTGATGCTAATGAAGATCAATTAGAATTCCCAGTTGTATATACATCTGCAATTAATGGAACATCTAGTATGGATCCTGATGTAAGTACACAAGAAAAAACAATGGATAACATATTTAATTTAATTATAAACGAAGTACCAGAACCATGTATGGATAGTGAAAGTCCACTTCAATTCCAACCAGCATTATTAGATTATAATGATTATGTAGGTAGAATTGGTGTAGGTAGAATAGCACGTGGGACAATGAAATTAAATGAAATGGTATCATGTGTTAGATTAGATGGAAGTATTAAAAAGTTTAGATTACAAAAAATATATGGTTATTTAGGACTTAAAAGAATAGAAGTACAAGAAGCAAAAGCAGGAGATATAGTTGCTATTGCTGGTCTTCCAGATTTAGAAGTTGGAGAAACAATATGCAGTGAAGGAAAAGAAGAAGCGTTAACTCCACTTAGAATTGATGAACCAACACTTCAAATGACATTTGGAGTTAACTCATCACCATTTGCAGGAAAAGAAGGTAAATTTGTAACTGCTTCTAAAATAGAAGAAAGACTTAGAAAACAAGCAGAAAGTGATGTATCACTAAAAGTAGAACCAAATGATTCAGAAAGTTGGATAGTTTCTGGTAGAGGAGAACTTCATTTATCAATATTAATTGAAAATATGAGAAGAGAAGGATTTGAACTTCAAGTATCAAAACCAGAAGTAATATTAAGAGAAGTTGATGGTAAAATTTGTGAACCATATGAAGATGTACAAATAGAAGTACCAGAAGAAAATGTAGGACCTGTTATTGAAGCTTTAGGTAAAAGAGGCGGAACAATGGAAAGTATGACCAATTTACCAGGATTAGTTAAATTAAATTATATAGTTCCATCAAGAGGTTTAATTGGATTTACAACAGACTTTATGACAATGACAAAAGGTTATGGAATACTTAATCATACATTTAGAGAATATTTACCAAAAGCAGAAGCTGAAGTTGGTGAAAGAAGTTTAGGGGTTTTAGTTTCTATGGAAAATGGTAAAACAACTGCTTATGCACTTGGTGCATTAGAAGACAGAGGAGTTATGTTTGTTGAACCAGGTGTAGATGTATATGAAGGTATGATTGTTGGTGAAAATAATAGAGAAAATGACCTTGCAGTAAATGTTGTTAAAGGTAAAAACCTAACAAATACAAGAAGTGCAGGTAAAGATCATACTGTAGTACTTAAGAAAACAAGACCTATAACTCTAGAATATGCTCTAGAATATATAAATACTGATGAACTAGTTGAAGTAACACCAGTAAACTTTAGAATGAGAAAGAAAATACTTAATACTGAAGAAAGAAAAAAATTCGATTCTAGAAAAAATAAGTAGAGATACTTATTTTTTTACAGAGTGTTGACAAACCCCTAGATTTTTTCTAGAGGTTTTCTTATAAATAAAATTTTTATGATATTTTTTAATATTT
>CAKPCA010000011.1 GCA_934141145.1 uncultured Bacilli bacterium | reverse complement strand
TAATCTTGGTGGAATAATATTTATTGATTTAAGAGATAGAAGTGGTAAAGTGCAACTTTTAATTAATCCTGATAATAATTGTTATGAAGAAGCAACTAAAGTAAGAAATGAATATGTTTTAAAAGTAAATGGTGTTATAGAAGAAAGACAATCTAAAAATCCTAATATGGCTACAGGAGAAATAGAAGTAAATGTTAGTTCACTTGAAATATTGAATGAAGCAGAAACACCCGTATTTGAAATAGATAAAGATGATGCTTTAGAAGATACTAGACTTAAATATAGATATTTAGATTTAAGACGTGATAATATTAAAAATAATCTTATTACAAGACATAAAATAACTATGGCTGCTAGAAAATTCTTATCAGATAATGGTTTTATAGAAGTTGAAACACCAATACTTTCTAAATCAACACCAGAAGGTGCTAGAGACTATTTAGTTCCAAGTAGAGTAAATAAAGGGAACTTTTATGCACTTCCACAAAGTCCTCAAATATATAAACAATTACTTATGATTGGTGGAATTGAAAAATATTTCCAAATTGCAAGATGTTTTCGTGATGAAGATTTAAGAGCAGATCGTCAACCAGAATTTACTCAAATTGATATGGAAATGAGTTTTGTAAGTGAAGAAGATGTTATGGATAATACAGAAAAATTATTCCAAACAATATTTAAAGAAGTAAAAGGTTATGATATAAAACTTCCACTTATGAGAATGAAATATGATGATGCGATTAACTATTATGGATCTGATAAACCTGATTTAAGATTTGATATGAAAATAAATGATGTTACTAGTGTATTTAGTAAATGTGATTTTGAATTATTTAAAAAAGAACTTGAAAGTAATGGTATTATAAATGCAATTGTTGTAAAAAATGCAGCTGATAAATACTCTAGAAAAGATATAGATAAATTAACTGATTTTGTTAAAACATATAAAGCAAATGGTTTATTCTTCTTAAAATATAATAATAGTGAATTTGCAGGTAGTATTGCAAAAATATTAACTGATGAAGTAAAAGAAGAATTAATAAAGAGTTTATGCTTAGAAGAAAATGATTTAATATTTGTAATTGCTGGTAAAAAACTAATTACTAAGACAAGCCTTGGAGCACTTAGATGTAAACTTGCTAGAGATTTAGATTTAATTAAGAAAGGTGATTATAAATTCCTTTGGGTAACTGATTTTCCATCATTTGAATGGAGTGAAGAAGAAAATAGATTTGTTGCATGTCATCATCCATTTACTGCTCCTAAAGATGAAGATATAGATAAATTATTAACAGATAAAGAACATTGTTACTCTAAAGCATATGATATTGTTTGTAATGGTTATGAAGCAGGTGGTGGATCTATTCGTATCCATAATGCAGATGTACAAGAAAAGATGTTCGAAGCACTTGAATTAACTAAAGAAGATATTGAAGAAAAATTTGGTTTCTTTGTAAATGCATTTAAATATGGAACTCCTCCTCATGGTGGACTTGCAATTGGTCTTGAACGACTTACAATGCTTTTATGTGAAACAGATAATATAAAAGATGTAATAGCATTTCCTAAAACAGCTTCTGCAAGTTGTCTTATGAGTGAAGCTCCTAATACTGTTTCAGAAAAACAATTAGAAGAATTAAAAATAAAAATAGAAACAAAGTAATATGATTAAAAACAGAGGGATTTAAATGGTTAATAAAAAAAGAATAGAGGATGAAATAAAAGAAATTAAATTTCTCATTGATAATGATATGCTTGATTTAGCAGAAGAAAGATTAAAAAAAGTTAATCAATTTTGGGATTACAGTTCTAAAAAAATACAAATAAACTTATTAAATAGATATTTAGATGAGCAAAAAGAATTAGTAAAATTAAAAGAAGAAAATTTGTATGATACATATGAAAAATTTAAAAATGCAGGTAAATTAAATAATTATTATGAAGATTATTATACTGCTTATCAATATTTTACCGCAGGATATTATTTAACTAAAGCTAACATATTTAAATTTTATGCAGCAAAATGTTTATTTTATATAGGAAAAACAGAGAAAGCTGCAAAAATGCTTTTAGAATATAATGAAAAAGGATATAGTAAATTGCTTAAAAGTTATAGACTTTTAGCAAATTGTAAATGTCTTAATTGTAAGACTAGAAGAAAATTAAAAAAAGAATATTACCTTTCAAAGCAAGTTATTGATCCTAATGGTGATGATTCAAAAAATAAATTTGATTCAGATATTGATGAAAACTTCTTTTATGAAGAAAATAGATTTGATGATAATGATACTATTTTAAATGAATTTGAAGAACTTAGTAATATAGATAAATTAAAATATATAAAAAAATTATATCAAATTTCCAATCAAAATACTGCAGATAGACTATTAAAACAATATGAAAAAGAAATTAGTAAAGATAAAAGTGCTAATCAAGATTTAATGCAATTAAAGAAAAATAAAGCATTATATATAAATCAGGGGAAATATAAGTGTTAAGAAAAAAGTAAAGTTTTGTCAAAAGGCTTTATTTTTTTTATTAGTACATGTTATAATTAAATTACCTAGAAGGGATAACAGGTGAACATAAAACCGACTAAATGACTAATAAGGGAATCAGAATTAGTAGACGGTGTTGAATACTTGATTTTTATCAGGGATCCTAAAGTCTATTATGGGATGCCCACCTGCACATACGTGTAGGTTTATAGTCCCTGCCCTTATAGGTATTTTTTTTATTTTATGATATAATTTTATCTGGTGGTGTTAATATGTTTGATAGATTAGAAAAATTAATTGGAAAAGAAAATTTGAATAAATTACATTCTAAAACAGTCGCAGTAGTGGGAGTAGGTGGAGTTGGAGGATATGCTCTTGAAACACTAGTAAGAAATGGAATAGAAAATGTAATTATAGTAGATAATGATACTATAGATATTACAAATAAAAATAGACAAATAATTGCACTTAATTCTACTATAGATATGAATAAGGTAGATGCATTTGAAAAAAGAATAAAAGATATAAATGAAAATGTAAATGTTATTAAACTTCAGATATTTTTAAATGAAGAAACAAAAAAAGAACTTTTCCAATACAATATAGATTATTTAGTAGATTCATGTGATACAGTAACTACTAAAATAATGCTCATTAGAGAATGTTTAAATAGAAATATTAAGTTTATTTCAAGTATGGGAACTGGTAATAAATTTGACCCTAAAAAATTAGTGATTACCGACATAAAAAAAACTAGTTATGACCCACTTGCAAAAGTAATTAGACATGAAATTAATAAGTTAAATATAACAGATCCTATTACTGTATTATCTAGTACTGAAGAGCCAATTAAAACAGGACTTAGGACGCCAGCATCTTATAGTGTTGTTCCAAATACTGCTGGAATATTAATCGCAGATTACATATTAAAAGAAATAATTGATTTTTAATTAGAATTGATATATAATATGTGGTACAAAAAAGGGGGAATGTACCAATGAGAATGGAAAATTATACCGATTTTAATAAAATAATTAATGAAGCAAGTGAAAAATTAAATAAAAGTAAAGGAATAATCATATTAGAACATATGAATCCTGGTAAAAGAAAAGCATTTCATAAATTAATAGATAATAAAGAAAATATAGATTCATTTAGTATTGGTTATATGAGTACTAGAAGAATTGTCTTAAAATATATTTCAAATGAACAAATAGATATTAATAAAATGATGGAAGATGCTAATAACTTATATAATGAAAGAAATTATAAAGAAGCAATAGAATGCTATAAAAAAATAATTTGTAGTAGTAGTGATAATAATCCATATGTGTATGCAAGAATTGGTCTTTCATACTTAAAATTAAAACAAAAAGGATTAGCACTTTCTTATCTTATAGTTTCTAATGAATTAAATAAAAGCCTTGGTAAAAACTATAATTTTGATACTATAATTTCTTCATTAATAGGTGAGGAAGAGAAGCATACTCCTAAAATAGAAGAAGATATATTTGATGAGAAAGAACCTAGTAATATTGATAATTTAGATGAAATTCTAGATAAAATAATAAATAAAAAATACAACATAGAAGAAGTGCAGAAGGAATATGGTTTATCTATAAATGATTTAAATATTGTAAAATTATCATTAGCAAAAGAATATTACAAAAAAGCATTATATACTAATGGTGATAAATTTGTTAAAGAAGTAGAAAAACAAAAAGGCAAGAGTAAAGAAGTTAAAAAATTTATAGACGAAATAAAGAAAAACAAATTATTTTATAAAAATAGAACTTAAAAGGAAGAACTATTATTGTTCTTCCTTATTTATTTTTTCTATTCTTTGATAAACTTCGTTAATCATTTTTTCATATTTACTAGTAAGTTTAGCTTTATAATATTTTCTATTTAATAAATTATCTGGCATATATTGTTGCTTTACATATGATCCTTTATAATCATGCGGATATTTATATATTTTAGAGTCTATTCTAATTGTTTCTGGAATAGGGTAGTTATTACCACTTTCAATATCTTTAATAGCTTCATGAAGTGCACTATATGCACTATTTGATTTGGGAGATAATGCCATTTCAATAATTGTTACTGAAAGTGGAATAATAGCTTCTGGCATACCAACTCTTTCACAAGCATTAATGCATGCATCTACTTTAGGACCAATACTTGGATTTGCAAGACCAATATCTTCATATGCAATTACTGTCATTCTTCTATATATACTATCTAAATCTTCAATTACAAGAAGTCTTGCTAAATAATGTAAAGATGCATTTACATCAGAACCCCTTATTGATTTTTGAAATGCACTAAGTAAATCATAATGTCCTGTTTCATTTTTATCCGCAAACAAAGCAGGTTTATTATTTATTTTAGTAATAACATCCATAGTTATATTTTTATCACTAGTAGAGTAGTAACAGATTTCAAGTAAATTATATGCACTTCTAAGATCACCAGACGATAATCTTGCAATATAAGATAAAGAATCATCATCTATCTTTATATCTTTTAAATAATCACTATTTATAGCTCTTTTAAGACCAATTATAACTTCATCAAATGTAAGTGGCTTAAGTTCAAATATTTGACATCTACTTCTAATTGCAGGATTAATTTTATGATATGGATTAGATGTAGTAAGACCAATTAATGTAATAAGACCAGACTCTAGATGAGGTAATAATATATCTTGTTTATCCTTATTAAGCCTATGTATTTCATCCATAACAAGTATAAGACCGCCATACATTTTAGCTTCTTCAATAACTATTTCAATATCTTTTTTATTATTAACCGCACAATTTAGTAATCTATATTTTAAATCTGTAGAACCTGCAATTGCGACTGCAATACTAGTTTTTCCAATACCTGGATTACCGTAAAGAATCATAGAAAATATTTTTCCATTATTTACAAAATTTCTAATAGGAGCATTTTCTCCGACTAAATGTGTTTGACCTATTATTTCATCTATATTTTTAGGCCTTAATTTAATTGCTAAAGGTTCTGTCATAATATCACTTCCAATAATAATTATACTATAATTTTTATTATATTTCTACTTGTATTTGCTTGACAAAAGATATTAAAATAAGTATCATAAATCATCAGAAGGAATGAACTAAAAATGAATGAAGTAGAACTATTTTTAAAGAAAATAAGAAAAGAAAATCCAAAAGATTATTTTTTAATAATGAAATTTTACAAAAAGCCTAATAGTTTATTATATAGTACAAAAGAAGAGGTAAAAGATGGCATATATTATAATGAAGATACGTTTAATAATTATTCTAAAAATATAAATTTCTTTGAATTTTTAAGAATATTTGATTTTTCTACACTTAATTATTATGAGCTAGTATCCTTAACAAGATTATTAAAAAATGTAAGAATAGAGGATGAACTACTAATAAGTGAATTAAAATTAAAAACAAATATATACTTAAAAAATAAATATTACAATGAAATATTTCCAGATCTTTTAAAAGAAGAAATATTAATAAGAGCTCAAACTGAGGCAATAACTTCAAAAAACTTTCCATTTATAAATGTTATAGTACCAAATTCTGTTATAACAAAATCATTAATTTGTGATAATAGATTTTTAGATATTGTAGAAAATAGATTATTAAATGAAAAATTAAATAATAGAATGATTGAAGATATTGTTTATATATTATCATTTTCAATAAGAATAGCAACAGACGGTTATGTAGCAGGAAGAGAATTAGATGTAAAAGAAAGCGTAGATAACAAACTAAAAAGTTCATTTAATATAATAAAAGCTAAAGAATTAATGCAAAAATTATTAAATAAAGATGAAAAGAAAAAAATAATTAAGTTTGAAACAAGAAAATAACTATCATAATTGATAGTTATTTTACATTACATTAACATTCAAATATTTACTAATATATTTCTTAATGATAAAATTATTATAGGTGATAAATATGAACATTGAAGAAGAATTTAATGATTATATAAACTATATATCACTAGAAAGACAATTAAGTAAAAATACTGTAGATGGGTATAAAAGAGATTTAACTGCATTTTTTAAATATGTAAATAAATCATATAAAGATATATCAAGTAAAGATATTGATAATTATATAAGTTATATGAATAAAACATCTTCACCTAAAACAATTAATAGACATATAGTATCTATTAAAAACTATTTTAAATTTTTAGAAAGAAATAAAAAAATAAAGATAAATCCGTGTGCTAATATAGTAGGAGTAAAATTTAAAAAAAGTATACCACATGTACTTAGTGAAGAAGAAATAGATAAGCTTCTTGATATAAAAGTAATAGATGCAAAAACATCAAGAAACAAAGCTATGTTAGAACTTATGTATTCATCTGGTCTTAGAATATCAGAACTACTTAATTTAAATTTAAATGATATTGATTTAGATAATAATTTTGTAAAATGTTTTGGTAAGGGTAGTAAAGAAAGAATTATACCAATAAGTGATCTTGCAACTGATGCACTTATTGAATATATTAACATATATAGAAAAACATTACTAAAAGATAAAGAATCCGATATATTATTCTTAAATATGCATGGTAATAAATTATCAAGACAAGGATTTTTTAAAATATTAAAAGAACTTGCATTAGAAAAAGAAATAAAAAGAGAGTTTTCACCACATACAATAAGACACTCTTTTGCAACACATTTATTAAATCATGGCGCAGACTTAAGAAGTATACAAACTATGCTTGGACATGAAAATATAACAACAACAGAAATCTATACTCATGTATCTACTAATTTTGCAAAAGATAATTATGAAAAATATCATCCAAGAAATAAAAAATAAGGAGAAAAATATGAATAATAAATATAATGAATGGTTAAATGATAAAAATATAAAAGAAGAAGATAAAAAAATATTAAAAAAAATGACTAAAGAAGAAATAGAAAATGCTTTTTCTTTTGAATTAAAATTTGGTACTGCTGGAATAAGAGGATTAATGGGACTTGGTTCTAGTAGAATGAATGAATATACGATTGGTAAAGCAACTGTTGGGCTTGCACTTTATTTAAATAAATATAAAACTAATCCATCTGTAGTAATCGCATATGATACTAGAAATAATTCAAAAGATTTTGCATTAAATACTGCATTAATATTAAATTATTATGGAATAAAAACTTATTTGTTTGATGATGTAAGATCAACACCAGAATTATCTTTTGCAGTTAAATATTTAAAATGCACTAGTGGTATTGTAATAACATCATCACATAATCCTAAAGAATATAATGGATATAAAGTATATAACGAAAAGGGAGGCCAAATAGTGCATCCTGAAGACGATTTAATCATAAGTGAGATAAATAACCTTAATAACTTTGAAATGATTAAATATGCCCCTTTAAATAACGAATTATTTAATATTATAGGTGAAAAAGTAGATAAAGCATTCGAATGTGAAAACGAAAAAGTTATAATTAACCAAGATCTAATTAAAGAATATGCGAAAAATTTAAAAATAACATACTCTTCACTTCATGGAGTAGGGTATAAACCTGTAACAGCAATTTTTAATAAATATAATATTAACTATAATATAGTTAAAGAACAGTGTACATATGATGGTAATTTTCCATATGCAAATGAACCAAATCCAGAGTATAGAAAAAATTATGATTTAGCAATAAAATATGCAAAAAAATTAAATTCAGATGTAATTATAGAAACAGACCCAGATGCAGATAGATTAGGTGTAATGATAAAAGAAAACGATGAATATAAACTATTAAATGGTAATGTAGTAGGATGTATTTTTGCATACTACCTATTAACTAATTCAAATAAAAAAGGATACTTAGTAAGAAGTATAGTATCTACACCTATGATAGATGCAATTGCTAAAAAATATAATTGTGAAGTAATAGAAGTATTAACAGGATGCAAAAATATAGCAAATAAAAAAGAAGAAATAATTAATGATAATGAGAATTATATATTTGGGTTTGAAGAGAGCCTTGGATACATGTTTAACATTGATGTAAATGATAAAAATAGTATATCTAGTATTATGATGCTAATAGAAATCCTATGTTATTTAAAAAGTACAAATATATCTCTTAGCCAATATATAAATAAAATATACGAAGAAATTGGATATTATATAGAAGAAACTATTAGTTTTACCTATAGTGGTCTAGATGGCTCTAAAATAATAGAAAAATATATGAATGATTTTAGAAATGATATAATAACATTTAATAATGAAAATTATACAAAAAAAGATTATTTAAATGAAGATGGTGAACTAAATCAAAATGCACTAAAATATGTATTTAATGATAACTCATGGATAATGCTTCGTCCATCAGGAACAGAACCTAAAATAAAAATTTATATGGGGACTACTTCAAATTCATATGAAAAATCAAAAGAAAAATTAGAAAAAATTAAAATAGAAATCAATAATATTTTTAATAAATAGGTTAGGGGAGTTATCTCACCTTTTTTAATGAAAAAATATTGACAAATGCTATATTTTTGTTATATAATATTCTCATTTGTTTAGGAAGGAGAGTGTTATATATGAATATTGATATAAGCAAATTATTTGATAAATATTTAACAATTACAACAAATGACAATACTACAATTTATATAGAAAAACAACCTATATATATTAATGACTCTTCTGAATATTATGGTCAAAGATATATAGTAACTTCTGACAAATTAAACAAAAAAAATCTATATGTTCTAAGAGAAATATATTCTCTTGATAAAAAAAGATTAAGATATTTATATGAAAAATATACTGATGTAACATTAGTTAATACAATAGAAAAAGATGAAAATAATAATGAGAGTGCATTAACAGTTGTAGAATGTTATAAAGATAAAGAAGCATTAATTGGTAGTATTGGTAATATTAGAAGAATTGATAGTGATATATTAAAAGAAAAAGAAAATAAAAATGGAAAAAATAAGATTTTACAACTTATATTAAATAATGATAAAAAAACAAGATCAATTGAAGAAGCTAAGTTAGTAGCATAAATAAAAAGTAATGATATGATTTCATTACTTTTTATATTATATTTTAAATTTATATACTAGTTTACATAATAAGCAATTATGTGATTAATCCCTTTATTATATAAAAAGGAGAGTAATAAAATGAAAAATAAAATATTTATAATTAAACAATATATATTAATAATATTATATAAATATTATTATAAAAAAAGTCAAAAAATTTTTAAAAAATTAGATGTATCGTCTGCAATAAAAATGATGTTGTATGCTAATGAGGAAGTTTTGAAGTGAAAATAAATAAAAAAACTGACATTTGGTATTGGAAAAAAATAAAAGAAAATGAATTAGAATTTCCAATTTATGAATTTTGGAATCAAGATAAAAGTGAATATTATTCTATTTGCATTTTTTCACAAATGCTTGACTGTATAGAAGAACCTACAAAAGAAGCAAGAGAAAAATATATAAAAATTTATGGATATAGAGGTGGTAAACATGAAGATAAGTAAAGAACAATATGATTACATACATAAAGACTTATTTTTGATAGATTATATAAATAAGATCATAACTAACGAATATTTTTATTGGCGAGGTAAAAACGAAATAATAGCAAAAAAATTTCTACATACTAGAAGTGATTTAGAATATGTACGACATGAAATATATAAAAAAAGAAGTGCGTACGTAAGAGCTAGCAATGAACTTGATGAGTTTAACAAGTTAGATAATGAACAATTAAAATTGAATATTTAAAAAAGACGCGTAGGACTCCCCACGTAGCGTCTTTTTTTATTTACTTTTTTTATATATATAATTCATATGTATAAGTTCTACCATTTTGTTTATATCTTTATTAAAGTAATATAGATATCCACATTTTTTACATTTATAATCAAGACTATTATTATTTAAATCTTTTTTAATATTTTCTAACTCATTTTTACATTTAGGACATAAATATTTCATATTTATAGATCCTTTCTTTTTAGATCTTTAACTTGTAATTCTTCTTTTGTAATTTTATTTATAAAAACTATTTTGTAATTGCATACTTTAGCAATGTTTTCTAATGTTTCAAAATTTATGTCAGTTTTTTCTCTCTCATAATCTGATAATGTTGTTCTTCCTATATTTACTAATTTACTTACTTTTTCTTGATTTAATCCATTATCTAATCTCATTTTTTTTATCATTTTTCCAATCATTCTAATCACCTATTTATATAGTCGCAAAATTCCACAAAATAGTCTTGACATGTGGAGATATCCGGAGTATAATTTTTATAAGATATGTGGAATATTACGACATATCTAAACTTCAAGAAAGGAGACCAGAGAAAATGAATAACGAGAAAGCAAGAATAATAAACGTCTATACATTTAGTAAAAAAGATACTGGCGACGTATATGCAAGGATGACATATTCAATAAAGATGCAAAGAACAAATAATTTTTGTGGATCATCAGTACTAGAGTGTTTTATCCCAGTCGAATCAGTAGGTAATATAAGCGCGTACATAGACAAAGAAGTAGATATAAAAATTGAAAATGTACCTGGCTCAAATAGACAAATGATTGCCCGTTTGGTGCAAGTAGGAAATGAAAAACTTATTAAATAAGTTTCAAAAAGGACGAGTAGTAGACATAAGCAATTATTATCAGTACTTATATAAACGAGGTTACGAGTGTATAGTTATATATCTAATGAAAGATAATACATTAAAATATAAAACTTATTACAACGCAACTTCGGCTCAATTACTATTTAATAGATGGAAGATATTCGAAGTCTATATAAAAAGAAATGACCGATGGGTTAGCTATTATAACTCATGGCGAGAATAAAATAAACATTTTTTTAAAAATGAGGAATTGGAATAACTAAAAAAATTTATTATTTACTTAACTAAACTCCTATACTGTAACTAAAATTTTGTATCAAAAAGAACATAAAACAATTAAACCTATTTTTTGAGTTTATGCCGAGAAAATCATTTTAAAAAAATGTTTAAAAGTATACTTGTAAGTAAATATCAAACAATTTTTTGTTTGATATGTTGCCATAACGGCGAGTGGCTTTAGAAAAAAAAGCATTCTATGTAAGTCCATAATCTTTTCTTGGAGGTATGTCGATATGGCAGATTTTGCAGCAACAATTTCTACTGGTGTAACAGAAATAATGAAAATGTTAGCAAGTGTAACAACTTCATTATTAGCAAATGATCTATTCGCATTCGGACTAGCATTATTAATTACTACAATGCTAATAGGCGTAGTAGCATCACTTGTAAGACGTGGTAGACAAGGATAATTGAAAGGACTTTTAAGTCCTTGTGGGGAGAGACTTAAAAAAATAATTTTGAAAGAAGAGTGTGAGTATATGAGCGATTTTTTAAATCAAATAAGTACAATTATGTCATTTTTGTTACAACAATTATCTGTTGTAACAAGTTCTTTAACAAATAATCCGGTTTTTTTACTAATGGTAGGTATAAGTATGTTTACATTAGTTGTAGTAATCATATGTAGTTTTATTGGTATGCAAAGGAATAAAAGTAATTTAAATGATTAATTTTTTTATACTTTTTATATTAGAAATAATAATTATAATGATTACTTTTTTAATACTTTACTTGCAACTTGTAAAAGAAGAAAGGGAAGAAGATGAATTTGAAAATATGTAATTCATCTAAGGTATTGATATGAAAAAAGTAATTATAGGTTTAGCAATTTTTGTTTGTACAATGACTATTGGCAAAAATATTGTTAAAGCAGATGAACAAATAGATTATACTATTTGCTTAACAAGTCGTGGTTATGATATATTGGACGTTGCTAAAGGTACTACTTGCAGCTTTTCTAGTCCAAGTATAGTAGATAGTAAATTCACAAAATTTTATTCTTTCAATTTTCCTAATACTTCAATAATTTTCAATTTTAAAAATGAAACTACATTAGCAAATAATTATATTAATTTTTATGATCAAGAAAATGACGCATATATGATAATACAATTAAAAAATTCATCAATAATTAACTATAATATGATTATTAATGAAAATGCTAGTGAGGGTAAAACTGTTTCATCTGATATATATGATAAGTTTAAAGAAAATGTATTAAAAACTTATACGGATAATGATTATTATAGTACTTTTAGACCTATTATAATTTCAAAAAATAAAAATAGTGTATATGAAAAATATTATAATTCAATAAATAATAATTCTTCTAAAATGTATCATCGTTTTGAAAGAAAAATTAATGATGAGACTTATTATTTTTATCTTTCTAATGGGTATTCTGCAAATGCTATGAGTTATGGTTTAAATTATAATACAACATCAAAAATGTATGAAAGAGTTCTACCTTTAAATTTTGATAGATTCCAATTGCTAGAAAAGTCTTTTGAAAAAATATATATAAATAATGTTGAAAAAGAATTTGAACCTAGTGATAATTTAACGGAACTTGTTATGAATAATAAATATGCGGTATTGTTTTATCCTAAGGAATATAATTTATTAGAAAAAACATGTTCTAAATATAAACCCGGTGTTGAAACAGATGAAGACGGAAATGTAACTGTTATACCTGATGCAGAATGTGTTGATGAAAAGTATAAATTTGAATTTAAACAAAAAGGAAAATTTAGCTTTGGTTTTGCAGATTTAAATACAATGGATGTTGTAACAGCACCTCTTGATCTAACACCTAATTTTGATGAATATTTGTCATTTGAAAATTATCTTGAAACAGATGAGTTTAAAGGTGGTCTAATATTTTATAATAGAAATTTAAATCAGACAACAGATGATGACGGGAATGTAACTGTTTCGTATGGAACAGGATCTATTAAATATAATTCTGATTTGTATAATTATTTAATTATAGATGATAAATTAGATAAAATAAATGAAGATATATGTTTAAAAGATAAAAATAATAAAGATAAATGTTACAACATTAAGAATATACCTGGTGCATACGACACAGCAGATAAAAAAATAAATAATGATACAGATAGCTTGAATGATTTTGATTATAAAAGTAAGCTAGATAGTTTTATTGATAGTTTAAAAGATAGTTTTGATTTTTTAAAAGAAAATATGAAATTATTTTTAAATAAAGTACCACCAATAATATATTTGTACATAATTGTCATACCTTTATTTTTACTATTATTTGCAATGATGAAATAGGAGAGTGATAATATGTTTGATAAGTTAAAAGAATTTATTTCTAATAATTTAGGACTTGTTATTGGTGTAGGTTTAGCCGGTTTATTAATTACTTACATATCTTTAATGCCAGTTATGGGCAACATTATGACAAATGTCCTTGCTTATCTACTAATGATTATGAACTTTTTTCCTTATCCGTTAAATTGGTTATTATTAGTAGCAGTAAGTATATTTGTAATAAAATTTATCTTTAGATTAGTAAGTAGACTTATAGGACTATAAAAAGGAGTGTGAAAATATGATATTAGATATGGTAAAAAGTGTAGTTGGTGTATTACCAAAAGAATATGAATTTATCTATTATATAGTTACTTTAGGTGCATGTATATGTACTATAGCAATACCACTTGTTCCTTTTATAGTCTTATTTAATAAACTATTTGGAAGGAGAAGATAGAGATGCGAGCGATAATGAGTATGATCATAAAACAAGCAACAGATTTTTTGACATATTTAGTTGGTATAAAAGTTGACGGAATCGCAATTGTTGTTGTTATTTTATGTGCTTGTTTCTTAGTCTTTTTTGTAAAATTTATATTTAAACTAAAACAGTAGGGAAGTGATAATATGTTTATTCCAATAAGTGAAAATTTTATAAGTACTAATTTTATAGTAGATCTAACAAGTTTTACATCATATGAAAAGATAGTTGTTATATTACTAGCAAATATATTATTTTATGTATCATTTAAATTTTTCTATGGAATTATTAAAGATATGTTTAGAAGTATAGTAAGAACGATAAAGAGGTTTATAAAATGAGTGTAGTAATTGTAAATGGTGTACCAGGAAAAGGAAAAACTTTAAATCTAACACGTGAAGCGATTAGTCAATATAAGTGGGCTAATACTATTTTTCATAAAATATATAGGAAAATAAAGCATGAACCTATTATAAAAAATGTGATTTATTCATCATATCCAATTTTATTAGATAAAAGAAGGCAAGTTTATTCGCATAAAGTATCTATTTACGATTTAACATTTGCAAATAGATTTCCTAAAGGATCAAGTATATTCATAATGGAAATACAGCTATGTTATGATAGTGAAGAATATAAACTATTTCCGGATATTATAGCAGCATTTTTGCAAGCACATAGACATGGTGGAATCAGAGATATATTTTTTGATAGTCAGTCTATGAGTAGAATTATAAAGAAAATGCGAATAATAGCATGCGAGAGGTGGCAAGTACTATGGACTTTCCATTTATCAAGATTTATACCATTTATACCATTAGGAATAACGTGTTATAAAATACGCTATGATACGGAAGAAGAGCAAACAAGTGATTTACCATCACAGATAGTTGTTAAGTTTTTTAATTCATCCAGAGTATCAAAAGCTTATGATACAACGTGTTTAAGTGCTTTATGGAATAACTCTATTGATTTTGATAGAGGTTGCTATACAGGGCTAAAAATGGACTATTATGACATTGTACGCACATATTTTAGAACTAATAAGTATAAATTAGAGCTATCTGAAAAGGAAGTTATAGAATATGGGAATGACGATAAGTTGGAATGAGAAGAGAGTTATCCGCGAAGTACTGAGCGAAAAAGACACCGAAAGGCGTAACGTCGGTTTAGCCGACACGCCCGGTGGCTCTTTACTTGATAGTAGTCTCATAATTAAGTATAACGATTGGTATTTTCCAAAAGATATAAAAGAAAAATACAATACTAAAATAATAAAATGTGGTGATTATGTACAAGTATACTTTTTCAAAAATTACTCGTGGAGAAAAAAGTCTAATTTAGAAAAACTAGATGATGAAGATGATCTAGTAAAAAAGAGCAACATAAATAGGTTAGGGGAGAAGAATTATGTTGAGTTTAGAAATGTACAAAGAGCAAAGTTTAAATTACAGAGATTAGTAAAAGCGAATGAAGAAGTATTTAAAACATTTATAACATTAACATTTGAAGAAAATGAAAAGGATATAAAGAAAGCAAATAAAAAGTTTAATTACTGGGTATCTAATATTCGTAAATTAAAAAAAGATTTTAAATACGTATGTGTACCAGAGTATCAAAAACGAGGTGCAGTACATTATCATTTAATGACAAATATAGAAATAACAGATAATAAAATAATATTACCACAAGAAAAGAGAGTTAAAAAAACAAAAAAATTAAAAAGATTATATGATGTTAGATATTGGAATCAAGGATACTCATCTGTATTTGATTTAAAAGATATAGATAACACTACAGCATATATAACAAAGTATATGACAAAAGATGTTGATAATAGATTATTTGGTTCTAGAAAATATCATTTTTCAAGGAATTTAATACAACCTAAAGAATATTATATTGATTTAGGGGAAATAAAGCAATTTGAGTATTTAAAAAACCTCACAACGAATTGTGAAGTTAAATTTAATAATATATATAAAAATAAATATAATTTTGAGGATGTCATATTTTTTGAATATAAAAACTTATGTACTAGTTTACATAATAATTATTATACGAAATTGCTTTATTTCTCTGGTATGGTTGGCTATTGTCTGTTATACCAAGTAAATAATCTACGCTAGTGTTATAGTACATTGCTAATTTAATAATCATATTATAAGGCATTTCATATTTTCCAAGTTCATATCTTGAATATTGTCTTTGATCTATTCCCAAAATATTAGCAATGTCTTTTTGATATAAATCTCTGTCAATTCTTAAATCTTTTAATCGCATTTTAACACTTCCTTTCTTGCATTATATCATACTACAAAAATATAGTATTGACAAGTCTACAATATTGTAGTATGATTTCTTTAACCACTACATATTTGTAGTGCAGAAAGGAGAACATATGAAAATACAAGCAGAAGTAAAAAAAATGACTTCAAAATTAGGAAAAGTATATTATGTTTTATATGTTGAGGAATTAGATAAAAACATATTTTTATCTAACACAGAAGCAAAGTTATTAAGTTTACTACACCCTACTTCAATTAAAGAGTAGTATGTAATAAATTTAATATAAAAAAATTATGAAAGGAGAAAATTGCACATGATGTTTATGGATGCAGTTGAAGGAGCTACAGGAATGAAAGCAGTAATAACAGCACTAACAACAAGTTTATCAGCAGATACATTCTTTGGTGTTATAGTTGACATTATACCATTTTTAGCAATTATGGTACCAGTTGCATTAGGTTTCTATTTCTTAAGAAAACTAATCAAAGGTGCTGGAAAAGCAAAAGTAAGAGTGTAATCTTAAGGAGTAGAGTTTCACTCTACTCTATTTTTTTAGATATGATCCTATCAATATACTTGATAGTAGGCTCATATCTGCGACATTTTGAAAGGAGAAAATAATATGGAAAATAAGATGACAATGAAAGAATTTAAAGAAAAATATGATAAAGCAGTAAAAAAGATATTAAGCGACCCGTTTAAGGGTTTAGAAGAAAAGAAAACCGGCGCTAATTTACAGATGGCTATAATGTTGTCAGGAATAATTTTATTCCGTCAATTAGAAAAAGAATTGTTTAAAGAGGAAAAAATAAAATGAAAAAAATTTTATATGATATAAGTTTTAATTATAGAGGAAAACAAGAGTCTTATATAACTCCATATGTTTTATTTAGGGACGCAGAGTTTACTTTCTGTGATATTAACGATTCCAATTTTATATATAGTTTACCTATAGAACATATGAAAAGAATACAAATAGAAGAAATATCAATAGATTTAGATGAGGTAGATGATTTTATAAGTTCAATTATAAAATTTCAAAAAATTAATAAGGAGAGTGAATAGATATGTTTGATATTGCGTGTCAATTAATGGTTCAATTAATAGATATATTACCTGGTTTTATAGGTTTATATTTAGTATTTGATTTTTTGGGGTCAATGCTATTTAGCAATAGATGATATATGTTCCTACTTACGATACTAACAATTGTGTTGTTATTAAAGACGCAGAAACAATTAGAGTATATGATAATAGACCCCAAAACACAAATATTGATTACACATATACTGATTACTTTTATACTTCACATTATTATAGTGTTAATGGTATCGAAAATTTTAGCGATATTACCTCTCTCCCTATCTGTATTAACGACAATAACATTTCTACTGATTTTTATTATCGCAGTGATATAGCAGATATACTTATTGTATTTATAATTTTTGTAATAATAGGTATATTATTACCTATAAAACTATTTTCCCGTCTTTTTAGGAGGTTTTTAAGATGATTAAGAGTGACATAAGATATATAGTAAAAAAAGTTATAATCGGCATTTTAATTACTTTAGGAGTATTATTTTTAAAACCTCTTTTAGCAAGTGCAGAGGAATTAGATGAGCAAA
Source organism: uncultured Bacilli bacterium (assembly GCA_934141145.1). Taxonomy (GTDB): domain Bacteria; phylum Bacillota_I; class Bacilli_A; order RF39; family UBA660; genus CAG-433. The sequence continues at coordinate 22,027 of CAKPCA010000011.1, read as the reverse complement.
TAGATTATACTATTTGTTTAACAAGTCGTGGCTACGATATATTAGATGTTGCTAAAGGTACTACTTGTAGTTTTTCTAGTCCAAGTATAGCAGATAGTAAATTCACAAAATTTTATTCTTTTGAATTTCCTAATACTTCAATAATTTTCAATTTTAAAAATGAAACTACATTAGCAAATAATTATATTAATTTTTATGATAAAGAAAACGACGCATATATGATAATACAATTAAAAAATTCATCAATAACAAGTTATAATATGATACTTAATGAAAAAGCAAACGAAGGAAGTTCTGTTTCGTCTGATACATATGATAAATTTAAAGAAAATGTATTAAAAACCTATACCGATAACGAAGCCTATAATACTTTTAGACCTATTATAATTTCAAAAAATAAAAATAGTGTATATGAAAAATATTATAATTCAATAAATAATAATTCTTCAAAAATGTATCATCGTTTTGAAAGAAAAATTAATAATGAGACTTATTATTTTTATCTTTCTAATGGGTATTCTACAAATGCTATGAGTTATGGTTTAAATTATAATACAACATTAAAAATGTATGAAAGAGTTTTACCTTTAAATTTTGATAAATTTCAATTATTAGAAAAGTCTTTTGAAAAAATATATATAAATAATGTTGAAAAAGATTTTGAGCCTACTCTTCCTACTAATTATGAAAAAATTGATATGTTTAATAAATATGCAGTTTTGTTTTACCCTAAAGACTTTAGAAATGTACCCACAGAGTGTACAAAGTCTAGTAATGAAGTTACGACAGACACTGACGGCAATGTGACTGTAATACCCAACGGGAAATGTGATGAAACAAGTTACAAATTTAACTTCTATTATGCAGGCTATTTTAATACGGCTTTTGCAAATTTAAAAGATATGAGTATTGTAAGTGACCCCGTTGAGCAGTTACCTTTTCCGTCTACGAGTACGCCGTATGAATTATCATTATATAAAAATGTAGACGAGTTCAAAGGTGGTATTTTATTTTATAACGATTATAAATCACAGATAACAGATAATGACGGCAATGTAACTGTCTACTATGATAAAGGTTTTATATGGTATGACTCTACTCTTTACAATTATATAGTTGTTGATGACCCAAGTTCAAAAATAAATCAAGATATTACATATATTGATGAAAATGGAGAAAATCAAACAACTAATATAAATAATATACCTACAAAAAATAAAACAAGTATAAATCCTGCAGAAGATACATATGATTTCTTTAAAAATTTTAAAACAAATGATCACGGGTTATCTAGTATAATTACTGCTCCATTACAAGCAATAAAGAATTTAACAAGTTCTACTTGTAATTCTTTAGACTTACCTATACCTTTTTCAAAAGGACAAACTATCTCATTACCTTGTATGACTTCTATTTATGAGAATAAGTTTGGCATAATTTATACAATGTATAAGACTATTGTTACGGGGTATATAGGCTACTGGGTATGTGTTCGAATTTATACTCTAATAAAAGGATTTAAAGACCCTGATGATGATAAAGTTGAGGTGTTAGATTTATGATAAATGAAATATTGACTCAAGTTTTTCAATTTATAATTGATTTAATAAATCTTTGTTTATTACCGATAGACGCATTAATTGAGAGCATACTACCCGATTTATCGAGTGCATTAGGTAGTATATCAAGTTTTTTAGATATAGGTTTTGGTTCTATCGGTTGGTGCATTAGTGCTTTAGGTATACCACCATTAGCAATAAGTTTTATTGTTATGTATTTTACTATGAAATTAACTGCCCCTATTCTATTCTATGTCATTAAATTAGTAATTTCATGGTACAACAAATTAAAATCATAGGTTAATTTATGAAATAAAGAAGAAATTGGAATAAAAGCGCTAGCGATTATGCCGAGAAAATTCTTTTTTTCATAATGCCGTAATACTTATATATGTAATAAACAAAACATTTTTTTGTTTATTTTCACCCACCACGGGTATAGTGGAAAGTTTTTGTATACTTTTTTCAAAAAGTATAGAAAGGAGAACATATGAAAATATTTTTATTAATATTTATAATTGTGTTTTTTATTTATTTTAGAAAAGTAAAAATAAAATGGAAAACTTTTTTTAAAAAAGGTTTTCGTAAAACTTCAAAGCCTTTTGGAGTTTATTGTTATTGTGGAAAACAAGGAAAAGGAAAGACTTATTCTGTAGTTGAGTTTTTAAACAATAATAAAGATATGAAAATATATGCAAACATTTCAAGTATACAAGGTATAGATTACACTTATTTTAGTGGTTTTGATGAACTTTTAAAGTTAAGAGATGAACACGACTGCATAATTGTATATGATGAAATATTTACCGCACTTACAAAAACTTCAAAAGTTAATACAGAAGTATTAGACTTTTTATCACAAATGAGAAAACGACGCATTATATTTTTAACAACTGCCCAAGAGTGGCTTGAAATTAACATTACACTTCGCCGTTATTGTCGTTACCAAATAGATTGTAATATGCTTTCAATTTTTGGTTACCCTATTTTAATTAAGTCAATGCGAGATGCGGAGCAAATGAAATGGAGTAATGAAGAAAATGAATACATTGCACCTTTGATAGATACTACAATATCGCACGGACTTAAAAAAATTATTGAAAGTTATGATACTTTTGAACAAATAAAGACGCAAAATAATGGCAAAAGTCGTCGCTTTAATCAGTGCGACGACGCCATTGCTGACACTACGACTATAAGCAATGGCATGGTCAATGGTCAGTGGACACAAACTTTACATATAAATTCTAAAAATAATACTCTTATTGACAATGCTTTACAAACAAATGTATCAAAAAATGAAGAAACCCCTATTTTAATAGATAATGATTTTTGGAGCGATTTAAACATTGATGATATAGAAAGTGATATATTAGATCATGAGTAATGAGCGCTCATTAAATTGGTGTCTAGTACTCTACCCAAGTGAAGATGATACCCATAAAAAAGCGCTCGATTACATTATATCACATTACTCATATGCTTATATAGTTCACAATAGAGATATTTTAGATGACGGAAGTTTAAAAAAAGAACATACCCACATAGTTATTAAATTTAATAACTATCGTTGGCGTAATGCTATCGCCGACGAGTTAGGCATAACTCCAAACTATTTGGAAAAATGTAGAAACCTTGAAAACGCATTAAAATATTTAATTCATTTTAATAATGAAGATAAAGCACAATATGACATAAGTGAAGTACACGGCGACTTATCATTAAAATTAATAAACTATTTAGACAATACTGAAAAAAGTGAAAGTGACAAAGTCCTTGAACTACTCGACTTTATAAATAATATAGATAGTTTTCTAACCTATAATACTTTCGTAAAATATGTATGTTCTATTGGTTTGTTTGATATTTATAGAAGAAGTGCGTTAACTTTTATAAAATTAATTGATGAGCATAATAAGAATATTTAAAAAAATGTCAATAATTGACATTTTTTATTGTAAATAAAGTGTAAAACACAATAATTATTATACGAAATTATTGATTATATCTTTCTAGATTGTATTTCAGCCATTTTTTCTAATACTTCTTGATAGTTAGATTCATTTATTTCTGTATATCCTAATTCACGAAGTGCTTGTACTTTAGCTGAATTTAATTCTTGTGTTCTAGATAATATTTCCTCGTTTTTATTTTCAATAGCAGTTACAAATTTTTTATGTGATTCTATAATTTTATTTTGTGAAGCACCACCATTAGTATATAATACTAATGCTTGATATAAAATACTTTCAAATGTAAATTGGTTATCTTTATCAAATGCGAATTCATCTGGATTTATAAATCCTGTAGTTTTAGCAACATAAGCTAAAATATATTTTATTTCAGGCATATTATCTAATGTTTGTAAGAAATAATATAAATATTTGCATATGATGCTTCCTTCACCATCGTTATCGTCTGTAAGACGGTCTTTTAATATATATATAATATCATTTAATGTATCTTGATCTTTTTGCTTTATACCATCAAAACTAACGCTACCCTTCTCTACTACACTATCGTTATTTTCATTTATTAAACTATTTGCGTGTTTTATAAATTCACTAGTTATTTCAATTTTTTCTATATCTTCAGATGATTTTATTTGAAGTAAATTAAATAATTTCATCTTTTTTTCTAAAGGCCAATCATTTATATCATCCATTTCAAGATAATTATAAACCATTTGTCTTGAAACACCTAAATATTTTGCTAATTTAACCTTTGATATCCCTATTTCACTTAATATTTCATTTAATCTTGTCATTACCTATCATCTCCTACTATTAATGATACTCTATTTTACAATTATTTGTCAAGTAAAAGTAAAATAAAATTGTATTTACAATATGCAAAAAAATGATATAATATCTCTTGAGGTTTGTAAATATGAAAAAGAAAATAGTTTTGTTAGTTCTAATATTTATTATTTTAGTTGGGACTACTATTTATAATAAAATAATTTTTGAAAATAATATTCCAATACTTGCATATCATGATGTTGTAGAAGATGCTAAAGCAGATACTGATATTGATGTAAAAGAATTTGATAAACAAATGAAATTTTTGCATAAAAACAACTATAAAACATTATCATTAGATGAATATTATGCTTGGAAAAAAGGTAAAAAAATTAAGGGCAAAAAAATTTTACTAACATTCGATGATGGAAAAGAAAGCTACTATAAAACCGTAGTGCCAATACTTGAAAAATATAATTTTAAATCAACAGTATTTGTTATTGGAAGTGCAATAAATGAAGAAAATTATTTAAAATCTAGCGAATTAAATAATCTTATCGATAATAAAAATGTAAGTGTAGCTTCACATTCATACAATTTACATATAATGGATCTAGCAGAATCAAATAATTATGATATATATAATAGTGATATTAAATCAAATAGTAGTTATGAATACTATGCCTACCCTTTTGGAATATCAAATGATAATTATGCAACTGCACTTAAAAATAATGATTATAAATTAGCATTCTTATATGCTCCTAGTAAATGGTCAAATAGAAATCAAAATGACTATAAAATAACAAGAATACCAATTTATAAAAGTAATTCATTATTAAAATTTATCATAAAAGTAATAATAAAAATCTAGAAATTATTTCTAGATTTTTTTACAAATACCAAAGTTTTTTACCATCTTTTCTAACTTCTTTAATAATTCCGCCACCTAAGCACTCTTCACCTAAATAAAGTACACATGCTTGTCCAGGTGTAACAGATTTAACATTATCATATTTAACACTTAAATTACCATTTTCTAAATATTCAATAGTAACATCTATATCACTTTGTCTATATCTAAATTTAGCAGTGCATTCTTTTGGTCTTTTTTCACTGATAAAATTAACATCTTCTATTATTGCCTCATCAGTTAATAAATATTTTGTATCATCACCTAAAGAAACATATAACACATTTTTATCTAAATCTTTACCAACAACATATAGTCTTTTTTCATTACCACCAATATCAAGACCTCTTCTTTGACCAATTGTATAATACATAAGACCCATATGTTTACCAAGTACTTCATTTGTATCAATATCAACAATATCTCCTTCTTGATTAGGTAAGTAATTAGTTAAAAATTCTTTAAAATTTCTTTCTCCAATAAAACATATTCCAGTTGAATCCTTCTTATCCGCAACCACTAAATCATTTTCTTTTGCTATTTTTCTAACATCTTTTTTCTCATATTCTCCAACAGGGAATAATACATTTGATAACTGCTCTCTTGATACTTGTGATAAAAAGTAGGTTTGATCTTTATTTTGATCTAGTCCTCTAAGTAAATTACCATCTTTCATTCTTGCATAATGACCTGTTGCAATATAATCTGCGCCTAGTTTTTCTGCTTCTTTTTTAAACATATCAAATTTAATATATTTGTTACACATTATATCAGGATTTGGTGTTCTACCTTTTTTAAGTTCATCAAGAAAATATGTAAATACATAATCCCAATATTCTTTAACAAAATCTATTCTATGAAGTTTTATTCCAAGTTTATTACATACAGCAAGCGCATCATTATAATCTTGTTCTTGCGTACATATATTATTATTTAAAGTAGGATTACCATTTATATCATTATTTATAGAACTATCCCAGTTTCTCATAAATAATCCTTCAACTAAATATCCTTCTTTTTTTAGTAAATAAGCACTAACTGCTGAATCTACTCCACCACTTACACCAACTATAACTTTTTTCAATATAATCACCTACAAATTCTAGGGTTATTATACCTTATTTAATGAAATTAGTAAATAATTTAAGTATATAAGGTGACGCAAAAGCGTCAATTAATGCACATAGTACTGATACTAATATTGATATAAGTAAAATAAAAAAATATTTTCCCATAAATGACTTAAAATTGATAGTTTGTTTAGTAAATGCAGATCTTATAAGTTTAACAGATATTATCATGCTATATGTGCCTAGTATTATAGAAAATATACCTGTTATAAGCGGAGATGGAAAAATGTATAATAAAGCCCCTAAAATGCCTTTAAAACCATATTTAGCTATTATAGAGCTAACTGAGAAACTAAGTACAAACGATTTAAAGAAAATCATTATTATTATAACAGGTAATCCAATCGCAGATAAACCAAGAAGCCACATAGATATGTTATATAAAAGATTAGATATTAATGAATTTTTAAATACATTTATACCATTATCAAAACTAACACCTTTTATTTCATTAAAATAATTTCCAACACTATTTATTATCAGAGCTTTTTCACTCTTACCAAGTATTGTTATATATATACTTCCAAATATTAATCCTAATATAAATATTCCTAAAATTAATACTAAAAAATTATTTTTTTTGCTTATTTCTTTTCTATATTTATTGTACATTTCTTTCATCGATATATTTCTCCTTTGTTAAAATATATTAATGCTTGTACAAAAATATAACAAAAAAAGAAATAATTATTTATTTCTCTATTACACTTAGTCTTTTTAAATATGGTTTACAATTTTCTTGAGTCTTAAGTTCTTCAATAGTTAAATTTAATTTTGCCTCATGAATGTGTATTGGTAAAATATCATAATCTTTATTTTCTAAAACTATTCTTTCTTTTATTATAGTAGATTCTTTTCTATTTACATTTATTTTAAGTGGAAGACATTCTATTTTTTCATCATCAAAGTATACACTTTTAATAATAATATAATATATTCCATTATCTTTTACTACACTTCCCTTTGGATATTTAATATAATGATTTAATACTTTTTGCATTTTTACTACCTCTTTTCTTTCAAGCAATTATTGATTATATAGATTTTTAATGGTTATGTCAATATCATTTTTGAAACTTTTACATAAAATAAAAAAGAAAGGAGTATTAAAATGAATTCAAAATTTACTACTTATAATTACCCATATAATATGCAGTATAGAAATATACAAAATAATGATGAAAGATTCACTGGTGGATTTTTAGGACCATTTATATTAGGTGGTATAACTGGTGGACTTGTATCACCATTCTTCTATGGAGGATATAATAATAGACCACCTGTATATTATTATCAACCAGGACCATATTATCCTAACTATTATGGACCAAGACCATTTTAAAAAGATATTTATAAAATATCTTTTTGATTGTTAGAAAGTAAGTCATCAATTTCAGAATCACTATAATATTTTTTAAACTTATTTCTAGCTTTATTAATATATTCATAATCTTTTTTATGATGTATATCACTAGCAATAAAATTAATTAATTTATTTTTTGCTAGTTTTTTAATAGTTTTATATGCATCTTTGCCATATGTTTTCAAAATACTTTCTATATTGCACTGCATTAAAACGCCTATATTTTTTAGTTCATAAATTAAATTTATATCTTTTTTAAATGTATTATATCTTTCTGGATGAGCAAGTATTACTTTGTATCCATTTTCTATTAGTTCTTTAAATACTTCTACGTAATTATCATATTTACCACTCATTGGAAGTTCAATAAGTAAGTATTTACTATCATTTAAAGAACTTATTTCTCCTTTTTTTAATAAAGATAAAATATTATTATTTATATATATTTCATTACCTAGATATAAATTAACGTTAATCCCTTTTTCTTTTAATTCTTGCTTTAAACTATCTAATTTTTCTAAATTAGATTTTTTATTACTATTATAAGAACTATATTCTATATAATGTGGAGTTAAAATTATATCTGTTACTCCATTTTTATATAAATTTCTAATTATATCTACCGATTCATCTATAGCTTTAGCACCATCATCAACGCCATATAAAAGATGTGAATGAATATCTATCATTGCTTATTTTCTCCATAATATGAATAATATTTTCCGTAATATTTATTATTTTTCATATTAATTTTATTAAGAATAATACCACTTACATTAGAGCCAACATTTAATATAGTTTTTTTAGTGTTTTCTAGTAATGCTTTTGGTGTTACATTTTCAGCACTTACAATTAATGTTTTATCAGTAAGTGTCGACATAATTGCAGAATCAGGTAGTCCATTACATGGTACTCCATCAAATATAACAATATCAAATTTAGATGTTAGAAATTTAAATAGTTCTTTATTCCTATCAGAATTTAGTAATTCACTAGGATTTGGAGGTACTGTACCACAAGTTAATAAATATAAATTTTTAACTTCTGTATTCTTGACATATGATGAATAATTATTTTTAAAATCATCAATTAAAAGATTTGAATAACCTCTAGCATTAGATACATTAAATATTTTATGTTGTCTACCCTTTCTCATATCACAATCTACAAGTAATACATTCTTACCAGTTTGTGCAAATGCAGTTGCTAAGTTAGCGCTTATAAAGCTTTTACCTTCACCTGGAATAGAACTAGTTATTAATATACTTTTTACATTTTTATCAATAGATGAAAATTGTAAATTTGTTCTAAGAGACTTTATTCCTTCACTTACTACTGATTTTGGATATTTGTTAACTATTAATTCTGTTTTGTTAGGATTTTTCTTATTTTCTTTTTCTATACCTATTTTTCCAAGTATTGGCATATTTATTTTTTCTTCTAAATCATCATCAAATTTTATAGTATCATCAAAATAATATTTAATAAATAATATTATAAGTGATATAAATATGCCACCAAATAATGCAATTATGCTATCTCTTATTGTAGTATTATTAGATATATTTTTTGATAATACTGCCTTATCTATAATACTTATATTATTTATATTATATATATCTACTATTTCTTTACTAAATATTTTAGCAGTTTCGTTTGCAATATCTTTAGCAAGCTTTGGATCTTCATTCTTAACTGTTATTTTAAGTATTTCTGTATTTTCTATAGAGTCTACACTTATTAATTTTGCAAGCTCATTAATTTTATAATCAAGGTCTAATTTTTCAATAACTTGATTTAAAACTAACTTACTTTTTATAAGTTCACTATAAGTTGAGACTAATTTTTGATTTAATAATATATCATTTTGAGTTATAGTCCCTGATGCTTGATCTACTGTACTAGTAGATTTTGTAAGAACAAGTGTAGTATTTGATTCATACATATCTTTCTTTATATATACTGAATATATTAGTGCAAATGAACAAAATGTAATTGCGACTAATGCAATAACTAGCACGTATTTTCTTACATATTTAAAAAATTCTTTTATATTTACTTCTTCCATAATAAACTCCCCTTTTTTATTAGCATATATACTAACACATTTTATTTATTTTTGCAAATTTTTTAGCTACTTCAAATATTCATATACTTTTTCACTAGCTCTTTTTACACTTTCTTCATTAGGAATAGTAACATATAATTTTTTATTTTTTATACTATATGTGTATTCCATTGATGCACTTCCCGCAACTGAATCACTTTCAATTTCAAATGATTCTGTATTTTTTAATTCATATTTTATTAATTCTGTAATTGTTTCATAGTTCATATTAGTTTCTAGTGTACCATCTAATTTAGAAAGTATTTTATTATATTTAAGTAATGACTCAGGTTTTGTGATTTTATTTACTATACCTTTTATTACTTCTTGTTGATTTTCTCCTCTATGATAATCACCAGTTTTATATGCATATCTTTCTCTTGAATAAGCAAGAGCACAAGCACTGTTTAGTGTATTCATACCTTTTTTGATATTACAATATGGTTTATTACTGGTTTTAAATGTTGTATCTGAATATACTTCGATATCTCCTATTTCATCTATTACCTTTATAAATGATGTAAAATTAAGTCTGATATAATAATCTATTTTTATGTTATATAAATCTTCAAGTGTACTTTTACTCATATCAATACCATACATTCCAGCATGAGTAAGTTTATCCTTTATACCAGTAGTATTATGTAGTTTTACATAATAATCTCTAGGTGTATTTAAAAGTAATATTTTCTTTTTTTCTAAATTTACAATTGCAATTATATTAACATCACTTCTAGATACATTATTTATTTCACCACTTGTATCAATACCACTTATATATATTATAAATGGTTTTTTTATATCAATATTTTCTTCTATCTTATTTTCTTGTTTTATATTATTATTCATATTCTTTATGAAATTTATTGTATTATTAATATATATAACTAATGTTAACATAATTAATGAAATGATTATATCAACAATATAATTTAATATCTTATTAAATTTAATAGTAAAAATTATTAATAATACATCTATTATAGTAACTAGTACAAAGCATGCTATAAACATATCTTTATATAATATATTTGCCTTATTTAAAACTATAATAAGTAATAAACTTGAAATAAATAATAATATACCAGATATTAATTTTCCAAACTTATTTTTCATTTTTAACACCTAGTTTCTTACAAATCAACTTAATAAAATATTTAAATTCTTCATTTTTATGAAATATTAATATAATTATTAAGTTTGGTATTATTATACTAATTATTAAGTTTACAAATAATGTAACAAATACGCTATCAAATTTAAATATAAATACTTTTATAATGGATAATATTACAAGTAATATAAATATTATTAGATATTTAATGTTTTCAAATATATAACTTTTCATATTTTGATTAAATAACTTCTTATATACATATTTAGGATAACTAAATCCCCATAATGCAAGTGAACTTACTAGTGTACCTATAAATACACCTTTAAGACCAAATATTTTTAATAAAATTATACTAAATATTATATTAAGTACAGATTCTATTAAAGGTACAAATCTATCTTCATAATATATACCTGCGGCTTCTTTAAATACACTATAACTATATCTCATCATTCTTTGATAATAATTTAATACAAGCACTATAAGTACATCAAATACAAGTAAATATTTTTCACCAATCCATAATGTTATAAATGGATCTATTAAATTTAAAATACATATACTTGAAAATGTTGTTATCCAGAAATTAATAAAATTAATTTTCTTAAATACCGCATAATTTTTATTATAATCTTCTTCTACAAGTAAGTGTCCTATACTAGGCGTTAATGCATTAATAACCTGGCTAAACAAAGTTTGCATAGCATTAATTATTAAATAGTAATTAGAATAAAGACCTACACTTGTTAATCCAAAAAACTTAGAAATTAATATATTATCTGTACCAAGTACTATAAAGCTGCCAATTTTATGAAAAAATAATGCCTTAATTTTTTTTATAATATCATTTAATATTTCTTTATCTAAAGATCTTATATCCTTATCTAAAAGATAACTATATTTTTTATTTGCGACTTTTGTTATCACTATATTTTCTATTATTCTAACTATAATTTTTATAATTAGATATAAATAATAATTTTTTGTTATAAATAGTATTAATAATTGAGTAATATTTAATACAAGTAAATACCCTATGTGAATATAGTTTATAATATAATTTTTTTCATCCGCATATAATATGCTTCTTTTATAACTAAATAAGTATGAACTAACAATATCTAATATAAATAACATATAAATAAAAGTAATATTAATATCTATAGTAACTGATTTTAAATCTACAAAAAATCCTAAAAATGGTATTAGTAATAAAGAAATTAATAATACTATTATTGCGACTAATATATAGCTTTTTCTATAGAATTTCATTAATGACTTTATAGTTTCTTTATCATTTTGAACTATAGGTTTATATAGATTATATATAATAGCATTACCAATACCAAGTTCTACTATACCAAGCATTGATATTATGTTTGTAAATAAACCATTTAATCCTAAGTATTCAAGTCCTAATATATTTATAAATATCTTTTGTGAAATAAAACCAATCAAAAGTGCTAAAGCATTACTTATAAATATAGTTATTGAATTTTTTATAGAATTATTAGTTTTCATACTTATCACCTACCTTTTTATTAAATTTATTATTTTTAACATAAAACATAAAATATTTATTTTATTATTATTTAATAAATATATTTCTATTTTTTTTAATTTATTTGAATATAAATATGCATCTGTCGCAAGCTTTGATAAATCAATATCTTTATATATCTTTTTTATTTCACTTTTTGATTTACGATAATTATCTTTTACAATTATCATAAATTTACCAATTATAAGTTCGAATATATTGGAACATATTTTTTTGTATAATTCTTCTGTAATAATATTTTTACTTCTTAAATAAAATACAATACTGATAAAAGAATCATATATATAATAAATATTTGATTTTGCATTTTGAATAGATTTAGTTGCGCTACTTTCATTATATCTATAATGATATAATGGCATATCTAAGAAATATATACTGTTTGAATTACTTAGTAATTCTGTATAGAACATAGAATCTTCCATATATTTAAGTTCTACATTAAAATTAGGACATACAGTTCTTTTTATTAATAATAACGGTGTATAACAATTTATTTGCTTCTCTCTGGTTAAAAAGTGATTATATAATGTTATATAGCTTTCTTTTTCTATTTTTTTATTACTAAGTTCATATAAATTATCTATTACTTTTTTTCCATTCTTTAAGTATTTGTAACAATTACATCTTACTATATCTACATCTTTTTTGATAATACATTTTAACATTATTTCTATAGTATTTTCATCTATAAAATCATCAGAATCAATAAACATTATATACTCACCAGTTGATGCACTTATTCCAATATTCCTAGTATCTGATACTCCTGTATTTCTTTTATCAATTACAATTATTCTTTTATCCATATTTTCATAGTACTTTAATATTTCTAAAGAATTATCTGTTGATCCATCATTTATTAAAACTATTTCTATATTTTTATAAGTTTGTTTTATTATAGAGTCAATACATTTATTTAAGTATTTAGAAGTATTATATACTGGTACAATTATACTAACTTTATTCATTACTATCACCTATTTTCTTTATAATGTATTCTATATTAAATGCAAAGACTAATACTATAAATATAAATTGTATATTGTAACACTCTGTAATCATCATTAAAAATAAAACGAATATAACAAACGATACTACTTTAGATACCATATTATTTTTGTATTTATATAATTTTTTGCAAGCACTTATTAATATAGCCATAAATGATATAAGAGCTAAAATACCACCTTGATACATTATTTCTAAAATAAAATTATGAGCATTTATTCCATATATAAAATTATTTTTAGTACTTCTTATAGTTAATGGCTCAAGTCCATAACCAAATAAGATACTCTTGTTTATGTACGCAATTGTTCTATCCCATATACCAGTTCTATTTGTAAAAGTTAAATCTTTATGAAGTATATTTACTATTAAATATGAAAATAAATTTTGTACTCTAAATATAACTATTGCAAAAAATAATATCAAATTTGTTATTAAATAATTATAAATATTAAATATTTTAGTGTTTTTTAATGTTTTATTAAATATCATAAACAAAAGTATTAAAGAGTATCCGACTATTGAAGTTGCGGAAAAACGAATAAATACAGAAAGCATTGATATTATAGTTAATAAAATAAATCTAAAATTTTGATTTTTATTTAGTATTTTATTAATATACGATATATAAAATGCGGTTATAAAATAGATAATATGAGAATTATCATAACCAAGTATCCAGTTATAGGATTGAAGATGTGTATCATACATACCGTCTGGATAAATTAATATACTTATAAAGTTAGAATAAATTAAAATTTCTAAGAGAAGTAAAAATGCATTTATAAAGTTTTTTGTATCATTTTTTACTCCGTAATCTATTAAACATGTAAGTGATATTAATTTTATAGCAACATTAATTTGTGTTGATACTTCGGATGAATTTAAAATACTTGCAAAAATTAGTACCAGTTCAAATATAGTTACATATAATGTTATTTTTGATAATTTATTACCTTTTAAATATAAAAGAATTATTGATATTTCTGAAAAAAGTAATAATATTTTATAAATAGAACTAAATACTGGATATGTAATAGTTAAATATTCTATTTGAAAAAATGGTATTAGTAAAAGTATATATAATAACATTTTAAATATATCTTTTTTCATCTATATCACTCCCCTTTTTATTCTTTTAATTCATTATATATTCTATCACAATTTGAATTATCTCTTACTATAAAAAAATCATTTATTTTATTTTGATATTTATCTTCTAATTTAAATTTATTATCAATATATTCAATTGTTTTTGAAATAACTTTTTTGTAATCTTTATAATTATAGCCAAAATCATAATTATAATAACCTTTTTTATATTGCTTTTCTCTAACTATATCATTATCAAATTGAAAATATATTACAGGCTTATTTAAATATAAAAAGTCCATTGAAACACTTGAATAATCAGTTATCATTAGCGATGATGTGTTAAATAAGTCTTGCATGTCTATTTGTTTACTATTTACTATTTTTATATTTTCAGATTTACTTTTGAAATTTTTAATGTATTTTTCCATATTAGGATGTACATAAAAATATATTGTTATATTTTTTTCTTTTACTTTGTTTATTAATTTAGAATCAGTTAATATTTTAATCCAATTTATATAATAACTTGTCTCTTTAAAATTAATACTATTTTTTTTATTACTTAAATAATTTCTCCAAGAAGGCATTATTACTATTTGCTTCTTATTTAAATTTTTATTTGTTAAATTATCAAATCTTGCAAGTCCAGTTATACATATTTTATCTTTAGGATAACCTAATTCAGAGTTTATGTATTTATACTCTTTTTCGCATGAACATATAATTTTTTTAAAATGTGTATTTTTATATAGTAATGAATCACATTTGTTAAGTGTAATTCCATGTTGTAAAAAAATTCTGTTATTATATACCTTTAATAATACATGTAATACATAAAATAAAGGTGGATTTGGATTTGCTGATTTCTGAGATACAATATTTTTATTTGCGATCATATATATAAAATAATGTTTTACACTACCATATTTAATAATATTTTTATCATATTTCTTTATTTTTTTATAGTCATTACAATTTTTATCAATCGCATAATAAACATTGTATTTAGTATCTTTATTCATAAGATATTTAAAGAAATGATAACCATTATCTCTTGCCCTATCTTTTTCTTCTGAAATTAACCAAATTTCTTTACCTTTTAATTTGTTTATACCTTTTACTATTAATGTTATAGGTAATAATATAATAAATATAAATACACCAAGTATATTAGATATTTTTATTCTTTTTAATATATCTATTATTTTATTCATATTATACCTTCTTTCTTAGAAACTTTTTATATATAAAAGTTCTTACAAAATTAGGCATTAAGCAAGTAACAATATGTGCACAAGATGATATAACATAATCTTTAAAACTAAAGAATCCAGATTTATAATGTTTCTTTTTAAATTCAAGTATTGTTTTTAAATACTGTATTCCACCTCTTCTAGAATAAAAATCATCATTAACTCTAACATATACAAGAGGTTTATCTATATTATGAAGTTTTAAACCATTTTGAATCATTCTTATATATAAATCCCAGTCTTCCGCAATTCTTCCTTCTTTATATCCTCCTGCATTTAGTACTTTTTCTTTTCTAAACATTGTAGTAGGTTGAACTAAAGGACATCTTTTCTTACTAAATTTAATTATTTCTTCATGTGTTATTGGCATTTTTCTATAAGATATGATATTTGTAATATCACCATTAAATTCATATGTATCACTACCAACCATATCAATTTCTTTATGCTCGTTTAAATATTTCACTTCAATTTCATTTTTAGTTAAATCACATATATCATCTGAGTCCATAAGTGTTACTAAATCATTTTTACATTTACTTAATGCATACTCGTAAGCGTGCCCTTGACCCATATTTTGTTTAAATGTAATAAATTTAAATAAACCTTTATTTTCTTTATCAAGTTTTTTAAGCAAATCTTCTTGTTTTTTTGTCAATTTTCCATCTTTAACTATAACTATTTCGTCTGGTTTTAATGTTTGATTTATAACACTATTTAAGCTTTCTAAAATAAACTTTGGATCGACTTTATAATATAGACTCATTAAAACACTATATTTCATATTAACACCCCTTTTATTCTCTTTTTTTATTTTGAACCCTCTTTTTTTACTACTTGTTTAAATGTTTTAAAAAATATTTTAGTATCTAAAAAAATAGATTTATTATTATCGTAGTATTGATCTAGCAACAATCTTTTATCAAAAGAAACATTATTTCTTCCACTAACTTGCCACATACCAGTTATACCTGGTTTTGAGTTAATAACATATTTATAATAAAATCCCATATCATCAATTTCTCTAAATAAATATGGTCTTGGACCTACTATACTCATATCTCCCTTTAATACATTTATAAATTGAGGAAATTCATCAATAGATGTCTTTCTTATAAATTTACCAGTTTTAGTAACTCTAGGATCATTTTCTAACTTTTTATTAGTTAAATATTCTTCTTTTATTTTAGGATCTTCTTTCATTAATTTTTCAAGTAATTCTTCTGCATTTGGGACCATTGATCTAAATTTATAAATATAGATTGCATCTCCATTTTTACCAATTCTTTTTTGCTTGAATATTATAGGTTTTGTATCTCCTGTTAATAAATTCATAATTTTAACTAATATAGTTAATGGAATTAAAAATAATATACCAATAAATCCTATTATGATATCAAAGAATCTTTTTATAAGTGCATATAATGCTAATTCTACATTTTTTGTGTAAGAATTTTCTATATACTTTTTATCTAAACTACCAATATAATTGCTTTCATTAAATAGTATAATATTACTGCTATTCATACTGCTTCCCCCCTAAATTCACAATGTTATGAATTAAATTGTCCTATACAATACCACAAAGTTAAAAAAAATGCAAATTTTTTTGACAAAATAAAAAAAGAGAATCTATTTCTCTTTTAAAACTCTATTTGTTTATTTACATAATTCACTATTTCATCTACATTTAAAGTAATTTGTTCCATTGTATCTCTATCTCTTACTGTAACTACTCCATTATTAATTGTTTCATCATCAATAGTTATACAAAATGGTGTACCAATAGCATCTTCTCTTCTATATCTTTTACCAATGTTACCAGTTTCATCATAAGTACACATAAAATGTTTACTAAGCATTCTATATATTTCTTCTGCTTTTTCTTTATGGAATTTTTTAACAAGTGGTAAAACTGCAACTTTATATGGCGCAAGAGCTGGAGATAATTTCATTACTTCTCTTACGCTTCCATCTTCTAAAACTTCTTCATTATATGCATCACATAATACAGCAAGAATTAATCTATCACATCCAACAGAAGGTTCAATTACATATGGAGTATATTTTTCATTTGTCTCAGGATCTAAATATTTAAGTTCATTTTTAGAATGATTTGAGTGAACTGTTAAATCATAATCTGTTCTATCAGCAATTCCCCAAAGTTCTCCCCATCCATGAGGATATTTATATTCTATATCAGTTGTTGCTTTACTATAAAATACTAATTCTTCTTTTTTATGTTCTCTAAGTCTTAAATTATCACTTATTAATCCTAAATCATTTAAAAATTTAACTGCATAATCTTGATAATATTTGAACCAATTTAAATCATCGCCTGGTTTACAGAAGAATTCATATTCCATTTGTTCAAATTCTCTAGTTCTAAATGTAAAATTACCTGGTGTAATTTCATTTCTAAATGCTTTACCTATTTGACCTATACCAAATGGTATTTTTGCTCTCATAGTTCTTTGTACATTTTGAAAGTTAACAAATATACCTTGTGCTGTTTCTCCTCTTAAATATACTTTATTTTTAGTATCTTCAGTAACACCCATATGTGTTTCAAATAATAAGTTAAATTGTCTTATATTTGTAAAATCTGATGCTCCACATTTTGGACATTTAATTTTATTTTCTTTAATAAAATCTTCTAATTTTTCATTAGACCATCCATCACCAGTTTCTTTTCCATCTGTAAATTCTTCTATTAATTTATCAGCACGAGCTCTTGATTTACATTTTTTGCAATCAATTAAAGGGTCTGAAAAACTAGATACGTGTCCACTCGCTACCCAAACTTCAGGATTCATAAGAATTGCAGCATCAAGCCCATATGAATTAGGACTTTCTTCTATAAATCTTTTCCACCAAGCTTTTTTTATATTATTTTTAAGTTCTACACCTAAAGGACCGTAATCCCAAGTATTAGCAAGTCCTCCATATATTTCACTTCCTTGAAATATAAATCCATATTGTTTACATACATTTACTATTTTTTCCATTGTTAATTTTTCCATTTTTTATCTCTCCTTTTTATTAAAAAAGACAATTCTTCTATCATTTGTAAGGACTCAAAAATTATGAGCGGTTCCACCTTACTTATTCTTAATTAAGAATCGTCTTTATTTTATATAGCTGTTTAGGGTTCCAAACCTAGTCATCGCTTCTTTCCAATTTTAATAATGTAACATTATATATTTTCTACCTGGGTTGTTTATAGAAACATCCTCAAGTTTGTTTTCTTTTTTATCTTGAAATAATATATAATTTTCAACAAAGTCATTAACGATATTAACATCATTTTCATCATATTCTTCAATAACATGAGTAGCATTTTTTGATTCTACCTCTGTATATACTGCACATTCTTCTATATCGAAATGATATACATCTTGCCAATATTTTTTAGTCTTTGAAACTAATAATTTATTCATAAATTCATCTATATCTATCATTTCATCTTCATCTATTAAATTTTCATAACAGGATAATTTTGATAATTCAAAATATGATTCATTTAATGCACTTTCTATTAATGATTTCATATCCTTTGAGAAATATACTTTGTCATCTTCCCTATCGAAGCTTTTTGCATAAAGTGCTAAAAATAAATCTGCTACATCTGACATACTCTTTATAGTCTTTTTTGTTTTCATAAATTTTCCCCCTACAGGAAAATTATATCATAAAAATTAATTATATATAACTATTTTTTATATTTTTTAAAAATTTTTTACTTCTAAGATATAGTCCTGAATATCTATCATAATATTCATTTATAAAATTATCTATTTCCACTTTTATTTCATCTTTTATATTTATTTTACTAATTTTCTTAATATCAACATAATAAAGCATTCTAAGTATTTTAATTGCTTTGGGATCTAATATTTTTTCATTTGTATGACAGTTTTTACAAACAAATCCACCTTTACTAGTAGATACTGTCAAAATACTTGTACTACCACAAACAGCGCAAGAGTCTAAATTCGGTCTTATTCCTAAAAAATCTAAATATTTTAATTCTAATATATTAGTTATAATTGTCGGATCATATTTTTCATCTATTTTTATAAGTGAATCTACTAAAATATCAAAAACTTTTAAATTGTTAGATTCT
The DNA here is from genome assembly GCA_934141145.1 of uncultured Bacilli bacterium. Lineage (GTDB taxonomy): Bacteria > Bacillota_I > Bacilli_A > RF39 > UBA660 > CAG-433. The sequence continues at coordinate 2,051 of CAKPCA010000011.1, read as the reverse complement.
CTTAACACTTCACTTGTAAGTTCTAGTATAAATGATGCATAACTTACCTTTAATAAATCACTCTTTATATTAATAAAAGGATTAATAATATCCGCACTTATTAATGTTGATATTTTATCCTCCTTGTAATATATTTGAAAATCCGCATAAGTAAGTTTAGTAGTAAATGCTCTTAGTTTACTTTTAATACTTTTAGCACCTTTAGCCATTACACTAATAAGTCCATATTCCCTTGTTACTATTTTTAACAATTTACTAGTTTCACTATAGTTTGATTCACTAATTATTATTCCCTGTACTTTCTGTAGTTTCAATTCTATCAATTCCTTTATCAGTCATATCTTTATATTTCAAAAAATATTCTATTTTTCCTGTTAATTTAAATAAATTCCATATATCATTTCTATTCATATCTATCACCTATTTTTATATTGGTGCATTACTATAGATTTATTCAAAATTTTTTTCTAATTTTTTATTATTTCTATTATTTTTTTCTTTTATTAATATTGCATATACTCTTGCCATACACATTATTTGTTTATCTTTTTTTGTTTTATGATTTACTTGATTTATTATTTTTTTATATAATTCACTTATTATAAACTCAAGTTCTATATCAGAATATGTACTTAATATATTATTTTTTTCTTGTTCATTTAGTTCTTTTAATGATAATTTTTTATACCTATCATCAAATATATTCATTATTTATCATCCTCTTTAAAACCAAATTCTACTAAGTATTTTTCTTTTTCTCTCCAATTATTAATTACTTTTACAAATAATTCTAAGTATACTTTTTTACCTACTAACTCTTCTATATCTTTTCTAGCTTCCATACCAATCTGTTTTATCATAGAACCAGAATGTCCAACTAATATCTTTTTAATACCTTCTCTTTCTACTATTATTAAAATATTAATATGTACACTAGATCCGTTATCTTCATATTTTTCTGTTACACATGTTACTGTATGAGGTACTTCTTCATTTGTATGTCTAAGTACTTTTTCTCTAACAAGTTCTGAAACCATAAAGTTAAGACTTTTATCAGTATAATAATCATCACTATAATATGGTTCACCTTCACTTAAATATTTCTTTATTGTATTAATTAAATCATCCACATTATCATTTTTAAGTGCAGAAATCGGTATAATTTCTTTAAAATCAAATAAATCATTATATTCTTGTATCATAGCAAGTAAGGAATCTTTTTTAATTTTATCTACTTTATTTAAAATAAGAAATATTGGTGCATCTAAACCTTTTAATTTTTCTAATATAAATTTATCACCTGTACCAATCTTCTCAGTAGCATCTACCATAAATAAAACTACATCCGCATCTTCTAACGAATAATAAACTTCATTATTCATATATTTACCAAGTTTGTGCATTGGTTTATGTACTCCTGGTGTATCTATAAATACTATTTGTGATTCTTTATCATTATATATACCTTGAATATTATTTCTTGTTGTATGTGCTTTATCCGATACTATTGCAACTTTACTACCTATAATATTATTTATTAAAGTACTTTTACCTGCATTTGGTCTACCTACTATTGTTACAAAACCACTTTTCATAATAAATCTCCTTCATCAAATGGATAAGGACATAATTCTTCTACTGTATGAATTATTTCTTCACCACTTGGATTCATTGCAACTACTAGTTTATCTTTTTCAAAAAACTCTTGGATTACTTGTCTACATATCATACAACTCATTCCAATTTTATCGTTATTACACATTACATACATTTTTTCAAAATCATGTTTTTTATATCCAGCACTTATTGCAGATACTATCGCGCTTCTTTCAGCACATATAGCACCCCCATATGATGCATTTTCAACATTTACTCCATTAAATTCTTTACCATCTTTCATAATTACAATAGCAGCTACTTGAAATTTTGAATATGGACTATAAGAATTATTTAATAATTTAACTAATTTTTCCTTCATAACTCCTTGTATGATATATATAGTCAGTTACAAGAGAGATTTTGTATTTAATTCTGACTAGTATATTATCATT
>CAKPCA010000010.1 GCA_934141145.1 uncultured Bacilli bacterium | reverse complement strand
AATATTAAAAAATATCATAAAAATTTTATTTATAAGAAAACCTCTAGAAAAAATCTAGGGGTTTGTCAACACTCTGAGAAGAATTATTATTCTTCTGTATGCCAAATTGCTTTTGTTAATTCGTATTCACCAGGTATTTTAAATAATTCACCATTTAATGCCTTAACAAGCGCAACTATTCTCATTACTAAATCGTATAATGGTACAATTGCTACTATTATCCATCCTATAAAAGGTATTGCTCCTAATAAACCAGATGCAAGTGCTATTATAAATGAAGTTGCAGATTGATTATAATGGAATTTAGCTTCTTTACATACTTTCTTATCTTTTAAGAATGAGAAAACAAATCCTAAAATTGGTATTAAATAAATAAGAATTGCTTCTTTGTTTGCTTCCATACCAGTTATAGTATCAGTACTACTTTCAGTTTTTGTTTCAGTTACTGCTTCTTCCTTTACTTCTTCTTTCTTTGTTTCTTTTTTTCCTTCTTTAGCCATGACATATCTTCCTTTCTATAATATTTAGTTTCTTCCATACATAACTTATATATGTACCCCAAATAAATGGGTATGCGATAATAACCCTATTATTTTGTTTTATTGCAGAATTAATATCTAATTTAAGCATATGATAAAATGCCCTAGTCATCCCGCATCCTGGACAATCTCTTTTAAATATTAGTTTAAATATACATAAACTTGGGCCTTTATCAATTAATAATTTTAAAAAAACTAGTAATAATATATAAGTTAATATTATTACTAGAAAAGTAAATAAAACCTTACGTTTATTTATTTGTGATAACTTTTCCTTCAGCATCAGTAAATTTACCAGTAATAATCATTATTAAATCTACTATTGTCCAAATTCCACAACCACCTAGTGTAAATATCATACCTACACCTGAACCAGTCTTACCAACATAAAATCTGTGAATTCCTATATTACCTAAGAAAATACAAAGTAATAATGTTGTAAGAAAGTCTTTACTTGATTTTTCCATAATCGCATACTCCCTTCTAAATATTTTCAATAAAATAATATCATATTATTTTCCTGTTGTCTATATATAAAAAGAAATAGATTAATCTATTTCTTAGAATTTATTGTTTTTGTTACAGTTGCTTCTATTTGAGATGCACTAAAAGGCTTCATAAGAATATCAACTACATCATAACTTTTAGCTCTTTCAAGTACATTTTGATCATACTCACCAGTAATTATTGAAACTGGTACTTTATTAAATAATCCTTTTTGTTTAAAATAATCTAGTACAGCAAATCCATCCATACCTGGCATATTTAAATCAAGTAAAAGCGCAACTATTGACCCTTCTGGCATTACCTCTACAATATCAATAGCACCTCTTCCATCATCTGCCATTAATATTTTATATTGATCCTTATAAATTTTCTCTATCAAATTTCTTGTTATATTTGAATCATCTACAATTAAAATTGTCTTCTCGTCGATAACTGGTTGAAATACAATACTATCATTCATAAACTTTTCCTACTTTCCTAAATATTCTTTTATAACACTTATAATTCTATTAACTTCTTCTTCAAGTTCATTATAATGTTCATTTACATAATTAACATCATTTTCTTTACTTTTCATTTCATGATCTAATGCAAGTTCTGCTAAATGTGTAAATCCTAAATACTTTGAATCACTCTTTATAGAATGAACTAATATAGCATAATTTGGCATATCTCCACTATTTTTATACTCAATAACTTTTGGCATTTTTTCATCAATTTCATTTAAAAAGTCTTCCATTGTTTCATTATACATATCCATGTCTCCAAGAAGTTCTAACCCTCTTTCAACATCTACACCATTTTTTTCTAAATAACTTCTATCCATAAATTTCACCTCTATTATGATTATATCATAATTTTACATATTAACTAGTCTTATTTACTTTAGTTTACACTTACTTTAAATATTTTTCTAATACCCTACTAAGTTCTGGTTTTTCTATTGGTTTTGCTAAATAATCATCAAAACCTGATTCAATATACTTTTCTCTCATTCCAGTAAGTGCATTTGCAGTAAGTGCAATTATTGGACCATCATATAAATTATTTTTCTTTATTTCTTTTAACGTTTCTGTACCACTCATTTTTGGCATCATATCATCCATAAGAATTATGTCATATTTATTATTTTTTAATAACTCTATAGCATCAAAACCAGATTCACTTGTTATTATTTCTAAATTATATGGTGTTAAAAGCCTAGTTGCTACTTTTAAATTAAGTTTATTATCATCAACTACTAATACTTTTTTACCTTTTAAATTAAATACTTTTGCATCTGTAGATACTACATCTAACTGAATAGTAGGATTTTTTACTATCTTTTGATCTAATGAAACAGTAAATTTACTACCCTCACCATATTTACTTTGTACAACAATTTTACCACGCATAAGTTCTACTAATTTTTTGGTAATAGCAAGCCCAAGACCAGTACCTTCTATTGTTGTATTTCTATCTTCATCAAGTCTTTCAAATTTAGTAAATAATTTATCAATACTTTCTTTTTTAATCCCACGACCAGTATCCTCAACTGATACTATCATTCTACATACATTATCTTTAATAATAGATTGAACACTAAATATTATTTTACCTTTATCTGTATATTTAGCCGCATTAGTAAGAATATTAAGTATTACTTGTTTAACTCTTGTTTGGTCACCATATAATACCCTTGGAAGTGATTCATCAAACTTAGTTATAAATTCAATTGGCTTTTCACCTATTCTTACCTTTGTAAGTTTAGATAACTCATCAAGCATCTTTTTAGTATCATATTCTTTTTTAATTATTTCTATTTTATTTGCTTCTATCTTAGAAATATCAAGTACACCATTAACTATTTCAAGTAAGTTATCAGACGCAATAAGTATATCTTTAACATCTGATTTAGCACTTTCTGGTATATCCTTGTTATCATTTAATGAATTACTAAACCCAACTATCGCATTAAGAGGTGTTCTTATTTCATGAGACATACTACTTAAGAAATCTGTTTTTGCTCTATTTGCCTTTTCTGCTTGATCTTTTGCCATATTAAGTTCATTTATTAATTTCAAATCTGGGTTTTCTATTGTATGATACATTAGTATAACTATAAATGTTTCCATAGATGTAGTCAACAATATTCCTGGATTAATTCTTTGAATATATGTTGTAATAGAAGCAAGAATTATAAGCATTAAAACAGGTATAAATTTTTTATTTTTAATTTTTTTAATATTTCTTCCTAATAAAATTACCCATATTGACATACTTAATGCCGCAATACAATAAACATAATTACATGCTGGACCATATGAATAAACATTGCCCTCACTAGAGCTATAATACATTGGTAGAAAAAATATTATTATAGTAATTACTATTTCTGACACTACATCCGTAAATATAATTGTTTTTCTATGTTTTTCATAAAATTTTGGATATAAAATTGAAATAATATAAAGAAAAAATAAAAAAATAAACACAATCAAGTATGTAAGATAAAACCTTGAAATATAATAATTTATCATTGGAATAATGTCATTATTTTTTACAGTAAAATAACATAAAATTGCCAATAATAAACCAAAAAAATTACTAATAACAAGCCAACTATATATTTTATTTTCTATTGTATTTATTCTCTTTTTAAATAAAATTATTATTACTAACATTATACTATACAATAAACTTCCATAAGTTAATATATTAGATCCCATAAACACACCTATACTTTCATACTTTCTATGATAGTATAACATAAAAAAAATTTTTCGTATACAAAATACGAAAAATTTTTATTTTATCAACTCTAATTTTTTATAATCTGGCTTACCCATTGCAGTATATGGAACCTTTTCAATAACTTCATATCCTTGTGGTATTTGTCTAACAGACAATTTTTCAGCACAAAGTCTTTTTGCATCAGATAAAGCATCTTCAATCAAACAATTCTTTGCCGGAACTATAAAAGCCTTAGGAACTATTCCAAGCTTTGGATCATTATATTTAACTACTATACAGCTATCTATACATTCTGACTGGCAAATAACATTTTCTATTATTTGTGGGCAAATTTTAAAGCCATCCTTTTCGTTTATAATCATTCTGTCATTTCTATCAGTTGGAAAAACGCGGCCATCTTCATCGATATGCCCAATGTCACCTGTATGATACCATATTTTACCATCACTATGTTTTAATAATGCTTTATTAGTCTTTTCTGGATTATTTAAATATTTCAACATCACACTTGGTCCTGAAACAGCAAATTCACCTTCTTCTCCATACTGAAGTTCTTCATCAGTTCCAAATTTAAATACCGAAACAGTTGTTAAAGGTAATGGTACCCCTGAAGATAAATTTTTTCTGCATTCTGGAAATTCTAAGCTTACAGTAGCTGAACATTCTGATGCTCCCCACCCCATTAGCATAGGAGTATCACAACCATTTTTTTTCAAATAATTGTTAATATTATTTTCTTCCGTAGAAGTTAATGAATACCCACCAGCTCCAGGCCCTTTTAAATTAGACAAATTTCTTTTTTTATCATCTTTTGATAAATATTTAAAATTACCTGGAACTGTCAAAGTAAAATCAATTTTATCTTTTTCGATTTTCTTGCTAAAAGCTTCTGGAGTAACCATTGACAATATCCTATTTTCCATTGATAAATAAAATATTAATTGAACTGAAGTTGAAACACCAAAAGAAGCAAATAAAGGAATAACAGATAAAAATTTATATTGTTCTTTTAAATCAAGTGGAGTTAAACTGTATTGAATTGAGACTGAATTAACATTTTTATTTGTTAATACAATTCCTTTAGGGATACTTGTCGTTCCGCTTGAGTGAATAATAAGTGCAATATTTTCTGGTGCCCTATTATACCCTTCAAAATTCATATTATCTGTGTTTAAATTTAATAATTCCTTATATGTAATTACATTATCATCTTTTTTTACCTTGATATTATCAATTTTTGTTTTTAATCCAACAATTGATTTAAATTTTAGTTTACCACTTACATTTATTGGAGTTAAAATAACATTTTCCATACCAGTTAAGCTATTTTTTAATGTTGAATAATAATTTTCACACAAAATTATAGATTTAGCTTGATCCTCTTTAAGATAATACTGTAATTGATTTGCATTACTCCTTGGATCAATCATGTCACAAATTACTCCAAGTTTATTTAAGGCATACAAAGAAAAAATTGCTTCCGGAGTTGTTGGCATGCAAATTGCTACAACATCTCCTTGTTTTATACCTAGTTTTTTATACTTTAGTGCCAATTTTTTTATTTCTTTAAACATTTGATCATACGTATATGTCGTTCCATAATATTCTATAGCAATGTTTGATAATTTATCTTTATTTTTTTTCTCTATCAATTCTAACATTGAAACATCTGGAACATCAAATAATATTGAAGCTTCATCATAAAAAGCATATTGTGGTTTATCAATACTAGGATATCCTGTAATTGGTCCATACAATTCTCCTTTTGACAATTTTGATAAATAAATATTTCTCAACTTTTCTTCTTTTTCACTTAATTTTCCTAGTTTTTCTTTGTACTTTATTAAATCTTCTTTAGTCATTTTTACATTCCCCCTACCATAAATCTACTATATTCAATATATCTTTTTTACACTTAATTGTCAATAGATTTACTCCTCTTTATAGCACAATAATATATATTAAATTGCATTTTTTGTCAAATTTTTCATATATTTTACTATGAAGTTAGTTATTAGTGATATTGAAAATTTAAATTTAAAAAAATGTATAACTTTAAACAATAATATAAATTATTGTAAAGGGTGCTTTAATTGTTGGGTTAATACACCTATGAAATGTATATTTAGTGATAAATGTAAAAACACATCCAAATATTTTTTAGATGCAAAAGAAATAATTATTATAAGTAAAAATGTTTATGGATCATTTAGTAGTAAAGTTAAGAAAGTCCTAGAAAGAAATATAGGATATGTGTATCCTTACTTTACTATTAGAAATAACGAAATACATCATAAAATGAGAAATAATAATAAACCTAATTTAATAGTTATTTTTTATGGTAAGGTAAGTAATATAGATAAAAATTTAAACAAAGAATTACTTGAAAGAAATAAGCTTAATTTTAATTATAATAATTATAAAATATATTACTTTAAAGATATAAATGAAGTAAGGAGTAAAATAAATGACATTATTTATTAATTCAAGTCCAAAGTTGAAATCAAGTAATTCTGATTATTTTATAAATTTATTAAATATTGATAAAAAAATAATAAATTATATATATAAAGATGATTATAGTACTATCAAAAAAAATATTTTACTGTCTGATACCATAATATTTGTATTTCCTACATATGTAGATATAATACCATCTAAATTAATAGATTTTATTGAAAAATATAATGGTAATTTTAAAAATAAAAATATTTATTTAATTGTTAATTGTGGTTTCTTAGAAAGTAAACATAACGACTTATCAATAAAATACATGAATAATTATATAAATAAAAAATCAGGTAATTTTAAAGGATATATAAGTATTGGTTCTGGAGAAGTAATTGGTATATGTAAAAAAAATAAATTATTAAAATTATTATGTATTAATTTCTTTTTGAAAATTAAAAAATTTAGTAAAGCAATTAATAATAAGAAAAGTATAGAATTAAGTACTAATATAAAAGTATTTACTAAAAGATTATTTTGTTTTATTTGTAATAAATTTTGGAAGAAAAGAATTTATAATAAGAAAAAAAACAATCGTTAATGATTGCTTTTATTTACTAAATGGCGCTCGATGTAGGACTCGAACCTACGACCCTTTGATTAACAGTCAAATGCTACTACCAACTGAGCTAATCGAGCAGTTCGCTGACATAAACAATAATATCATTACTATTATATTTTGTCAAGCGATATTTTATTCATTTTTTATTTTTTATCATTTTGTAACAATTTTATTTTGCTTTCTTCTAATTCATCATTAAATGCATTAATATAAATTTTAGAACATTTTTTTAATATGGATAATACATGTTTCTTATCAGTTTTTAAAAAACTAGATATATTTTCTACACTATAATATTTATTATCCATACCTCCAAAAAGTAATAAAATTATAAAATAATCTTGTTTAGATATATTCTCTATATCAATTAACTTTAATAAAACTTCTGCATTTACACCTTTTTGAATGTCATATATCTTATCTTCTTTCTTTATTAAGCATTCAGGTATCTGTAGTTCATTTTTATTAACTTTTCTAGCAAATTCTTCATAATCTTTTACATCAAATATTTCTAATAACTTATCAAGCACATCTTTTGATATATTACATCTTCCAGATAAATAGTTGTAAATTGTAGCCAAAGAAACTGATAATTTATCTGCTAATTTCTTATAGTCTATACCATGATATTTAATATAATCATTTAAAAAGGTTATATTATATTTAATGTTACACAAACTTTCTGGAATTTTAAGAGTATTATTTATAGATTTTTCTTTTAATTCTTCATAACTTTTTACAGCAAATATTTCTAATAATTTATCTAATACTTCTTTAGGAGTATTACTTCTTCCTAATAGATAGTTGTGCATTGCTGCCAAAGTAATTGATAATTCATCTGCTAACTTTCTGGTACTTATACCATTATGTTTAATATAATCATTTAAAAAGGTTATATCGTATTTAATATTACACAAACATTCTGGAATTTCAAGAGTATTATTCATGGATTTTTCTTTTAATTCTTTATAGTCTTTAACATTAAATATTTCTAATAATTTATCTAATACTTCTTTAGATGCCCTATTTTTACCACCTAAATAATCAGTTAATCTTTGTTGTTTTATTTTAAGTTTTTCATTAAGTAATCTTACATCAATTTTATTATTGTCTATAAACTTTCTTAAAAATGTAATATCATATAAGCTACAAAATAATATATCTGGAACATCTAATTCATGATTAAGTGCTTTATCTTTTAATTCTTCATAACTTTTTACATTAAATAAATCTAATAATTTAATGAGTGTATTTGCATCAATTCTACCTTTACCAATTAAGAAAACTCTAAAATTTGAGCAATTAATATCTAATACTTTTGCAAAATTAGTAATATTTATTCTATTTTGAATAACATAGTCATTCAAAAATGATATATCATATTTTTTTGATTGTAGTAATTCGATTACTGTATCTAATTTATTTTTAATTATGTAATTAACTTTTATTAATATATTTTCATAAATTTGAACACTGTAATCATATTTGTCTGGTAAACTTTGTATGGCTAAATTATATATTTCAGATGATACTAATCTTATATCCATATTATATTTTTCATCTAACAATTCTTTTAATTCTTTATTTTTTCTAATACATACTTTTATATATGAATTATATTCTTTTACATTATTTAAACTAGTAGAATTTTCCTTTTTCATTCTATTAATTATCTTTATATTTAATGCAAGTGAAACTCTATCAAATGTAACTGTATCATATATATTTAAAAATCTTTTTATTGTATTTTCTATTTCTAATTTTTCTATACCATATTTATTATATTTTTTAAATAATTCTTCTACTAATTCATTCATACCAATTACCCCTAAACAAATTTGAAGCTATTATATATTTTTAATTAGAAAAAGTCAAAAAAAGCATTAATAATGCTTTTTAATGTACTCTATTATATAGTCTGAAGTACCTTCTACACCTAACGAATCAACATTAATCATTAAATCATAATTAGATGGATTATATAGTGAAGAACCTGTATAATAACTATAATGTTTATCTCTCATTTTATTTATTTTTTCTATTTCTTTTTTAGCTTTATTTTTAGGAATATTATAGTACTTTATTGCCCTTTTAATTTTATCTTCTTCACTACTATATAAGAATATTTTAACTGTATCTTTATTATCTTTTAATACATATGACGCACATCTACCAACAATTACACATGACTCTTTTGATATATTTTTTATTACTTTTTCTTCTGCGATAAATAATTTGTCATCATTGTTATATTCAAAACTTCCAAGTACTCTATGCTTTTGTTCATTTTCTTTAATAAATTCTTCTGATAAACCTGTTTCTTTATTTACTTCACTAATAAATGCTTTATCATAAAATTTAATACCTAATTTTTTAGAAATTATTTCACCAACATATCTTCCTCCACTACCATATTCTCTTGATATTGCGACTACTACCCTTTTGTTTAAAACTGGTTTTAAATTTTCATTATTATATATTATTTCATTTTTTTGTGTCATATTTTCTAGTTTTGTAATTTTCTTATATTCTGAAGTAAATACAAATATTACAAATATAAAACATATTGTATCTGCGATTGGACCTGCATATAACGCACCATAAAGTCCATAAAATTGACATAGTATAAGCGCTATTGGAATAAATAATATTATTTGTCTTGCAAAAGAAACCATTGTTGCTTTCTTTACATTACCTAATGATTGAATAGTTATTGATGAACACATTTCAAATGAATTAAGTGCACATACTAATAAGAATATTCTGCAGAAGTCAATTGCAAACTCCATAAACAATTTATAATCATCTGATGATTTATTTATAAATATCGATACTATCTTTTCTGGGAAAATATATATACATAAATTGAATATTATACCTATAATAAATCCAGTAATCATTACTTTTCTTAATGTTTCTTTTACTCTTTTATAGTTACCAGCACCATAGTTAAATCCTATTATTGGTTGTGCACCTATTGCAAGACCTAATATGAGTGATACATATAAACTATTTATTTTAGATATTACACCATATACAGAAAGTGGAATATCTTCTCCAAATTTACTAGTTAATGCATACTTATTCATTATATTATTCATAACTACAAAAAGTGCAAGTACTGTCATTTGAGTTATAAATGAAGATAACCCAAGTGATAATGTTTTTAATGTATGTTTTCCTACTTTAAAATCTTCTTTAGATAATTTTACACTTTTTATTTTTGAAATATAGAAGATTGCTATTACAAATGATACTATTTGTCCTATTACAGTTGCTATAGCACCTCCTGCAACACCCATATTAAATGTAAATATAAATATTGGATCTAATATAATATTTAAAATTGCTCCTACAAGTAAACAAATCATTGAATATTTTGGTGAACCATCTGCTCTAATTACTTGAGATAATCCTGAATAAACAATCATAAAAAATGAACCAAATACAATTATTCTTCCATATGTCATTGCAGATGAATAAACATTTTTAGTGCATCCAAAAACATATACTAGATTTGGAAGTAATAACTCAAATATAATTACTACTAATATTGATATTATAAAAAGTAATGTTATAGATGAGCCAATACTTTTTTTAGCCTCATCTTTTTTACCTTCTCCTAGTCTTAAACTAAGATTTGCAGCAGCACCATTACCTACTAAACCTGCTAATGCATTACATATTATTACAATAGGAAATATAACATTTGTTGCGGCATTTCCTATTATTCCAACACCTTTACCAATAAATATTTGATCAACTATATTATAAATTGAATTTATAATCATACTTATAATACAAGGTACTGAAAATGCTAAAAGTAATTTTCCTATTTTTTCTTTTCCTAAATCTAACTCTTTTTTCATAAAAACTCCTTCCTTTTTTGAGCAAAAAATAACGTAAATCCAAAAGCCTGGACTTACGTTTTAACTGCTCAGCCGTGAGTAATTATAACACAAAAAATTTTTTTGTGTAAGTTTTTTTGTTAAATTCTTAGAATAAATTTTTTATCATATTTAATCTATTAAATTAATCAAAATTTTTTCTAATTTTTTTATATCTGAAATATTATTAACAACAAAATCAACATCATCATCAGAAATTAATACTTGTTTTCTTTCCTTAATTTGGTAATAAACTTCGCTTGGAAATGAACTTAAGTATTCAACATTATCACCAATTACTCCATCAAAAACATAATCATAATCCATATTTATATTACTAATATTTTTTATATTTAACTCATCATCACTGTTAATTTTAATCTTATAAATTTTATATTCATCACCTATATTTTTTCTTAATTTATCATAACTTTCTTCATCATTAAAGCATTCATCTAATATAAATGAAACTTTGTTATCAACTAATTTTTTAATTCTTTCAAGTTGAATTTCTTTTACTTTATTTTCTATTGTAGTTCTTTTTTCTTCACTATAATCCTTTGTAAATTGATAATAATAATTTCTAATATAATCATTAGCTAATAAATATATTTTTAATTTTTTTGATAACTCTCTAGCTATTTCTGTTTTTCCTGAGCCAGGTAATGCCACAAAGGTTATTACAAATGGTCTTTCATATTTTTTTACTTCTTCTAAGTTCATTTCATTAATAAAATCTCTATTCATAATTAGTCTCCTTACAATTTTTATTATAACATAATTTGTTAAAACTATACTTTTATTTTTTTATAAAAAACATCTGAATTTATCAGACGTTTATTTAACTACAATGCTTACTAGTTTTTTAGGAACAATTACTTCTTTTACTATTTCTTTACCATCAATATAATTTTTTACATTTTCTATTGATTTAGCAAGATCTTTCATTTCATCATCACTAGTATTAGCATTTACTTCTATTTTACCTCTTACTTTACCATTTACTTGTACAACCATTGTAAATGTTTCATCAATAATTTTACTCTCATCGTAATCCTCTAATAATGATTTAGATAATTCTTCACCTAAATTATATTTTTCATTTAATTCTTCTGTTATATGAGGCGCAAATGGATTTAGTAATTGTAAGAAAATTCTATATTCTTTTTTAGTAATCTTTTTATTTGCATTAAATTCATTTAACATAGTCATAAGTGTACTAACTGCTGTATTATATTTTAAGTTTTCAATATCTTCTGAAACCTTTTTAATACCTTTATTTATAATTTTTTCATTTTCTTTAGAAATAATATCTTCATCTATTATTGTTTCACCTAAATTATATACTCTATCTAGGAATTTAGCACATCCATTAAGTGAATCTTCATTCCAAGCTGCATCCTTTGAATAATCACCTATAAACATTTCATAAAGTCTTAATGCATCTGCACCATACTTTTCAACCATTTCAGTTGGATTTACAACATTACCTTTACTTTTACTCATTTTACTTCCATCACTCGCAAGTATCATACCATGAGCAATTCTTTTGTAAAATGGTTCACTATAAGGTACTAGTCCTTGTTCATGAAGGAATATATTCCAGAATCTTGCATAAAGTAAATGTCTTGTTGCATGTTCCATACCTCCATCATATAAATCAACTTGTCCCCAATATTCCATTTTATCCATTGAAACAAATTCTTTATCATTATGCGCATCCATATATCTTAAGAAGTACCAACAAGATCCTGCCCAGTTTGGCATTGTATCTGTTTCTCTTTTAGCATGTCCTCCACATTTTGGGCAAGTAGTATTTACAAAATCATCAAGAAGTGATAATGGACTTTCCCCATCTTTTGTTGGTTCATAGCTTTCAACATTTGGTAAAACTACTGGTAAATCTTTTTCATCTACTGGTACCCATCCACATTTTTCACAGTGTACCATAGGAATTGGTTCACCCCAGAATCTTTGTCTACTAAATATCCAGTCTTGAAGTTTATAATTTGTAAATTTAGAACCTATTTTATTTTCTTCTAAATATTCGTACATTTTATTTAATGCTTCTTCTTTATTAAGACCATCAAGGAATCCAGAATTAATATGTACTCCATCACCAGTCATTGCATCTTCATTTATACAATAATTAAATGTATTAATATGTAACTCATCTTTTACTTCATTTAATATAGTGTCTTTTGTTACCCATTCAACATCAAATACTTCATCAGCATCTAATTCTTGTGATTGTCTCTTATCCGAATTTAACTTAAAGAATAATCCTGTACTTTCTATTTCAAAATATTTGTCTTTATTAAATGCATAATAATGATGATTAATTTTGAATGTTTCTTTTATAAATTCTAAATCATCATAACCAGTTTCTTCTCTTATTTCTCTAATTGCACAATCCAATGCACTTTCATTATTTTTTCTTGTGCCACCGATAAATAATCTTCCACCTTTATCTTTCCAATTTATTGTTAAATATTTATCATTTTTTTCATCATATACAACTGCAACAATACTATCTTTATGAGTTTCATTTTCATGAGGTTTACCTGTTACTTCTTCTAAAACTTGAGTAATTTCAATACCAAATTTTTTAGCAAATTCATAATCTCTAGTATCATGTGCTGGGACTGCCATAATTGCGCCTGTTCCATAACCCATAAGAACATAATCACTAATATATATTGGTATTTCTTTATTATTGATTGGGTTAACTGCTGTTAATCCATCAATTTTTACACCAGTTTTTTCTTTAGTCATATCAGTTCTTTCTATATCTGATTTACTTCTTGCTTCTTTTTGATATTCTTTTACTTCTGAAATATTATTTATTTTATCTTCATATTTTGAAAGTATTGGATGTTCTGGTGAAATTACCATAAATGTTGCGCCAAATAATGTATCACATCTTGTTGTAAATACTGTTATTTTTTCATCTATTTCTTTTATATTAAAATCAACATGTGCTCCTACTGATTTACCTATCCAGTTAATTTGAGCTGTTTTTACTTTATCTAGTATTTCTGTGTCTTTAAGTCCATCAATTAATTTTTCAGAATAATCTTTCATTTTTAGCATCCATTGATTTTTTAATTTTTTCTCAACAGGTGTATCACATCTAACACATTTTCCACCTTGTGAATCTTCATTAGAAAGACCCATTTTACATTTAGGACACCAATTTATTTCTTTTTCATCTTTATATGCAAGTCCTGCATTAAAGAATTTTATAAATTGCCACTGTGTCCACTTATAATATTCTGGTTCACAAGTACTTATTTCTCTTGACCAATCTACAGAAAGTCCAAGGCTTTTTGCTTGACTTCTAAATACATTAATACATTTATGTGTCATTATAGATGGATGTTCATGATTTTTTATCGCATATTGCTCTGCTGGATTACCAAATGAATCAAATCCAAATGGGAATAATACATTTAATCCTTTACTTCTTTTAAATCTTGCTTGTACATCACTTGCTGTAAAACATCTTGCGTGTCCAACATGTAAACCTGCTCCTGATGGATATGGAAATTCAACAAGCATATAAAACTTTTTCTTGCTCTTATCTTCTGTTACTTTAAAAGTTTCTTCACTCTCCCACTTATTTTGCCATTTTTCTTCTATTTCTTTAAAATTATACATTTTCTTCACTCTTCCTTTCTAAATGTTTTAAATATTTTGCTAAAAAATAATATGTTACCCATATAAATGGTACTATAAGAATTATTATAATTAATAGTTTATATAATACTTTATCAATATTCATAACTATCATCATTATACATGATAACATAAGTGCATTTACAAAATTAAGTATTCTAAGTACTTTTTGGTATCCTATTTTTTTAACATTTATTTTGTAATAGCTTTCTAATAATTTTACATCACTAAATACTTTGTTTTTATTATATTTTATTTGCTTTCTTATGAATACAAAATAATATATTAAATATATAACTATAAAAAACATTATAAATAAAATTATATTTTCCATTAAACCAACTCCTTAAAACTATAAAAAACCTATGATGTAAGGACGAACTAGCCGTGGTACCACCTTACTTCATAGATTTCTATGCACTTTATTTCTTTTAACGCAAGAATACGTTTAAGCTCCAAAACAAGTTCATAAATTCTTTATTATCAGTTTCCACCTACCACTGACTCTCTTTAAAATAAGTTATTTATTACTACTTTTCTTCATCACTCATTACAAGAATTATAATATATTTATTGTATTTTTTCAAGAGTTTTTTTCTAAACTTAATACAAGATGTTCTATTTCTTCATCTACTTTTATTAATTCTTCTTTTAGTTTCTTACTTTTTTCTAGCAATTTAGCTAATTTATCTATTTTTTCATTTATCGCGACTACTTCTTTTTCACAATCAAATTTATATCCTAGTCTATGAACTTCTTCTATTATTTGATTTACTGATTTATCTCCTAAGTTATCTATTAACTTTAAGTCTTCTATATTATACTTTAATAGATCATTTATAGTAGATATATTTTGTTTTTTTAATGCTTTATATACTCTTTGCGGTATGTTTAATCTTTCTATTGAATAAGAATTACTTTCATTTTCTACTTTATGCATTAATACTATTTTTCTTGTCTTTCTTATTAAATTTTCCTTATTTACTAAACTAGTATTACAATCTTTATCATAATCAACTTTGCATATTTTTCTTAGATAATTAGTTTCTTCTATTGAAAGCATTTCTATAGTATCGATATTAGTATCACATATCATATGTATAACTAAATCATTTTCTAATTTTTCATTCTTATTTCCATATATAAATTTACATAATTCTTTTTTAATACTGCTATAATCCATATGTAAACTTCCCTTCTATTGTTAAATCTATGCAAGATAATTAGATTTTAACATATTTTTTATATAAAAATCTATAATTTTTACTTATTTTTGTTATAATTTATCTAAAGGTGATGTTATATGTTTAAATATACACTTGATAATAAAAGATATCATACATTAAATTATTATTATCAAAAAAAATATGGATGTAAAGTATTTAAAGTTAGTTTAAATGCTCATTTTTCATGTCCAAATATTGATGGAACTAAAGGATATGGTGGATGCATATACTGCGCACATGGATCTGGAGAATATTATGAAGATGATACTGATTTATTAACTCAGTTTAAAGAAGTTAAAGAAGTGTTACATAAAAAATGGCCAAAAGCAAAATATATTGGATATTTTCAAGCAAATACAAATACATATGCTCCTCTTTCTGAATTAAAAGAAAAGTATGAACTAATATTAAAGCAAGATAATGTTGTAGGTTTAAATATCGCAACCCGTCCTGATTCTATTAGTGATGAGGTACTAAATTACTTGGAAGAACTTAATAAAAGAACTGATCTAGTTATAGAACTTGGTCTACAAACTATACATGATAAAACAGCTAAATTAATTAATAGAGGAAGCACTTTAGAAGAATTTGAAAATTGCTTAAAAAAATTAAATGACAAAAATATAAATGTTGTTGTGCATATTATTAATGGTTTACCTTATGAAACAAAAGAAATGATGATTGAAACGGCTAAATATTTATCAAATAAAAAAATTCTTGGTATAAAAATTCATATGCTTCATATATTGAAAGATACTAACCTTTTTAAATTATACTTAAAAGAAAACTTCCATGTTCTTACTAAAGAAGAATATGTAGATATTGTATGTGACCAATTAGAATATTTAGATGAAAAAATTGTTATTAATAGAATTACAGGTGATCCTGATAAGGATGAACTTATTGAACCTACTTGGCTTACTAAGAAATTTGGTGTTCTTAACGACATTGATAAAGAATTAAAAAGAAGAGATACATATCAAGGATTTAATAAAAGTATATTAAATAAAGTAAAGCAAATTATAGATAAGAATTTAAAAGAAAATGATATTGCAGTAGATATGACAACTGGTAATGGAAATGATACTTTATATTTATGTAATGCTTTAAATAAAGGATTTGTTTTTGGATTTGATGTGCAGAGTGCTGCGATTAATAATACTGATAAATTATTAAAAGATAATAAAAAAGAAAATTATAAACTATTTAATGAAAGTCATGAAAATATAAATGTAACTTTAAAAAATTATAAAGGTAAAATAAGTTTAATACTTTTTAATCTAGGATATTTACCTAATGGTGATAAAAATATTATGACAAATCATATAAGTACTGTTAATGCAATTAAAAATTCTTTTGAAATGCTTAATAATAAAGGAATTATACTTATAGTTATTTATCCACATGAAGAAGGTAAAAAGGAAGGAACATGTATAAAAGAATATCTAGAAGATAATAACATTAGTTTTAATGAATATCATAATACTAATAATATTAATGCACCATATTTAATAGAAATAAAACGAGGAAATTAATCCTCGTTTTTTAACAATTTTAACGCTTTATCTTTTTCTTTTTTAACAATACTATATTGAAGATCTATTATAGAATCACATATTTTATAATAATAAAATATAATTATATCTTTATATATATCTTCATCTGTTTTTCTAATTGCTGATTTATATGTTTCTTTTTCTTCTATAGGTACATAAATTGGTGGAATATTTGCAAGTTCAAATAACATATTTGTAAAACCCCTAATACATCTACCATTTCCATCATAAAATGGATGAATTTTTAATAAATCAGTATTTAATATTATACATTCTTCAATATACTTGAATAATTCATCAAAATTATTTGTACCATTAAGTTCTTTCCCTCTTTGAATTAATTCTATTGTATATGACTTTAATTTTATTATTTCATAACTAATACGTGACCATTCCATAAGGTTTGCAGTACTATTATTTATATGTGCATCTGAATTTCTAAAGTGACCACCAAAATCTTTATTAGGCGCATATTTATATAATTGCTCATGAAGTTCTAAAATTGTATAAATATCCATCTTACTTGTATCATATCCATGTATAAAATTATACATTTCTCTTAGTCCTCTTCTTTCCCAAGATGTATGTGCAGCCTCTACTTCATTTTCATTATAAATATATTTTTTTATAAAAGATTTTTTTAATAAATCAAATTTTATATCATCTGTTGCTTGGTAATAAAATTCTATAAGATTTTGTGGTAGATACTTATCTTTACCATAGCTATCTTTATAACTTTCTAAATATTTTTTAAAACACTCATATAAAATAATCTTATCTTCTAATTTATCCTGTTTTTCCATGTACTACTTCCTCTTTAGATATTTATAATACCATAAATAAAAGTAAAGTCAATTTCTTTATGAAATTAACCTTACAGAATCACTTTGTTTTTTATAATGTTCATCTATTTTTGTTAATAACCTTTTACATTCATCAGTAATTATATTTTCATCATCTAGTTTTTCTATTTTATAACTAGTATCAAAATATCTTGAATCTACAAATAACTTTACCATTAAATCAATTAATTTAGGATATTTCTGTATAATATAATCTACTGCGTCCATATGCATTGTAGATAATGCATTAAATATTAACACTTCTGCATCACTTATTCCTAAATTATCATCAAATTCTTTATTTGTACCAAGTTTTGTTGCATAATGATTATACCTAGAACAAAAATTTTTCTTTACTATATTTTTAAGAAGTTCTCTTTCTATATTTTGTTTTGTTAAACTCATAATATAATTTCTAGCATCATCTAATTTTGTAAATCCATTCGGATTATTACACATTACATAATTATAAAGTGCGGCGACTATATTTTCATAACAAGAATAATCTCCACCTTTACTCATTGTTTTTAATGAGGAATAATCTATAATATTTAATTCTGTACTTTTATTCATTTTTTACCACCTATTATATTTTAACACTTATATAGTAGATTATAATCACAAA
This sequence comes from uncultured Bacilli bacterium, assembly GCA_934141145.1. Lineage (GTDB taxonomy): Bacteria > Bacillota_I > Bacilli_A > RF39 > UBA660 > CAG-433. Next base: position 26,124 of record CAKPCA010000010.1, on the reverse strand, counting down.
ATAAATGGCTTTACACTAAAAAAAGCAAGTTATCTTGCTTCTACTATTAATTTTATTGCTGTTCTCTCTTCTGAATCTATTAGTATATCTGTAAATGCCGGTATACAAACTAAATTCTTACCTGATGGTGCGACAAAGCCTCTTGCAATAGCAATAGCCTTAATAGCTTGATTTAATGCACCTGCACCTATAGCTTGCATTTCTACTGACGATTTTTCCCTAAATACATTAGCAAGTGCACCTGCTACTGAATTTGGATTTGATTTTGATGAAACTTTGATTGTTTCCATATTTCTTGCCTCCTTAAGTTTACAATAAAATATATGAGGCATATTCTAATTTAAGAACATATTATTTTCTTTTTCAAATCCTAAAATTGTCTTATCACCATGTCCTGGATATATAACTATATTATCATTATATTTTTTTATTTTATCAATTGATTTTAACATTTCATCGTAAGAAGCATATTCTAAATCTGTTCTTCCAATAGACAATTTAAATAAAAAATCTCCTGTAAACATAATATTGTCATCATAAAAATAATACGTTACTAAATCATTTCTATGACCACTAGTAAATATTACTTCAAATGAAAAAGAATCAATATTATATTTTTCTTCTTTAACATTTATTATTTTTTCATAGTTTATTTCATTATTTACATTATTATAATAAACAGGAACGTTATATTTTTGTGTTAAATCATTTAATGCTCCAACATGATCAAAATGAGCATGAGTTATTAAAATTGCAACTAAATCTAAATTTTCATTTTTTATTTTTAATAATATTTTATCTATTTCATCGCCTGGATCAACTATTAAACATTTATTTTCTTTTATAATAAAATAACAATTTTCTTGATATAATCCAACCACTAATTTTTCTACTTTCATTTTTCACCTAATCAAACATATCAATTAACTCTTCTAATGAAGTTATATTTAGATATTTACAATTATCTTCTTTATATCTAGTAAATTTAACTCCTATTCCACCAGATTCTTCCCATTCTTTTAAATTACCTGAAAAATCATCTACAAGTATTGCACCTACTGTTTGTGTCATTTTTGTTTTTGATACATTTTTAGGAACAGGAATAATTGTTAAATCTGGAGTTATACCATCCAAAAAATTAATTTTTGCAGTCGCTTCTTTTAAAGAATTGACATGTGTTAATATTGAAATATTAAACTTTCCACTTTCTGATAATTTTTTAATTGCATTAACACTATCATTTATATCTGTAGTATCTTCTATCAATTCTTCCCAATCAATCTTTGAAAATAATTTTCCTATTTCTTTAGTTTGAGTTTTATAATCTAAATTTAATTCTTTTGCAAGTTTATAAACTGGTTCTAGAGTGTCAAGTATTACTCCATCAAAATCTATATATAAATTTTTCATAAATCTTTCTCCTTTACTTCTTCAAGCATTTTCCATATTCCTTCTTTTCTTGGAAAACATTTAAATGTCATTTTTTCTTTTCTTACAGGATGGATAAATTCAAGTTTATACGCATAAAGTGCAATCTGTTTTTTATCATTTGTTCCATATCTTTGATCACCATATATTGGTGTTAAATTATTACTCATTTGAAATCTTATTTGATGATGTCTACCTGTTATTAAATTTATCTTTAATAAAGACAAATTCTCTTTTCTATCATATAAAAGTACTTCATAATCAAGAATAGCTTCTTTTCCATTTTTATTATCTAAGTAAGTTGTATTAGTCTTTTCATTTTTTGATATCTTATCAATAAGTCTTCCACTATTGTTTTTCATTTTGCCATGAACTATAGTTAAATAAGTTTTAAAAAAATTTTTATCTCTTACTTCCTTACTTAATCTACTTGCTGCTTTGCTAGTTCTTGCAAATACCATTATTCCGCCTACTGGTCTATCAAGTCTATGAACAAGTCCTAAATAAACATTACCTTCTTTATTATATTTTTCTTTTATATATTGTTTAACCATTGTAAGCATATCTAAATCTTTTGATGAATCTGCTTGTGATGGTACATTTACTATTTTTTCTACAATTATAATATGATTATCTTCATATATTACATTTAATTTATTCATTATTTTCCCATCTTCCATAAATACCACAAGGAAGTACAAGGTTACTATTTTTCATTGGAAGCCCTACTTCTCCAGATGATATTTTTCCATCATATTTTTCATTTACTGTTAGCATAAGAACATTTTCAAGAACTTTTGGACTCATACCTGTAGTATAAGAATTAATTAAGAAAAATAATGGATTATCACTTAATAATTCTGTACATAATTCTACAAGTTCATATAAGCTTTCTTCTATATTCCAAACTTCACCATTTGCTCCTCTACCAAATGATGGTGGATCCATAATGATTGCATCATACTTATTTCCTCTTCTTATTTCTCTTTTTACAAATTTTATAACATCATCAACAATAAATCTAACATATTTATCTTGAAGATTAGAACTAACTATATTTTCTTTTGCCCACGCTACCATTCCTTTTGAAGAATCAACGTGTACTACATCTGCTCCTGCATATGCACATGCTACAGTCGCACCACCTGTATATGCAAATAAATTAAGCACCTTAATATGTCTATTACTATTTTTTATTTTATCAATCATATAATCCCAATTAACTGCTTGTTCTGGAAATAAACCCGTATGTTTAAATCCCATTAATTTTATATTAAATGTTAAGTCTTTATATTTTACTGTCCATCTATCATTTACTTTTTTCTTGTATTCCCAAGCTCCTCCACCACTCTTACTTCTATGATAAATAGCATGAACACTATTTATTAATTTATCATCTATATCTTTTTTCCATACAATCTGTGGATCTGGTCTTGATAAAATAACATTATTCCATTTTTCTATTTTCATGCCACTAGACATATCAAGTATTTCATAATCTTTCCAATTTTCTGCAATTTTCAAAGTAATCACTTCCCTAAATTCTATTATATATTACATACTATAATAAAGTCAAAACTTATTAATAAAAATATATTATCATACAAACAATAGTTCGTCAATGTTTTTAAATAAAAAAGTGACTATTCACTTTTAAAATTATTTTTCATTTTTAATTTTTTTACAAATTGTTCATCTTTAAGTAGTTCAATAGAACTATCAAGTTTTTCTATTTCTTCATTTCTAGTTTTTATTTTGTTTTCAATTTCATAAATTGTCAAAGCATAACCTAATGCGGTTTCTGATATTTCTTTCTCTATTCTTTTCTTGAGTATTAAATATATAATTAAATCTTTAAAATTATTTGTTATTCTATCTTTCTGAAACAATTTATAATTCACACTTTTTTCATATACATTTTGATAAAGTGAAGATTCATTTGTAAGTTCTTTTAATTTTTCATTTTCTTTATTATTCATTATTATTAATGAATTTTTAACTGAAATTAATGCTTTTTTATACTCTTCCATATTTTCTCCTTTAAACATTTTTATGTTTGTTTTTACAATATTGATATACACTATTACATGTATAACAATCATCTAATGCTCTATGCGAATTATAACTCAAATTTAAATATTCTTTTAAAGTCTTTAATCTATGATTTTTAATATCATAAATTGTAATTCTTGATAAGAATAAAGTATCTATTACTTCATTTTCCATTTTTTTTAGGTGTAATTTTTTTATATTATAATTTATAAAATCACAATCAAAAGACACATTATGTCCTAGTATTGGTAAGTCTCCTATAAACTCTAAAAATAATGGCAATACATCGTCAATTACAGGTTTATTAATTAAATCTTTATCTGTTAATCCTGTTACATCTGTTATTATCTTATCTAATTTTATTTTAGGATCTATCAAATAACTAAATTCATCTACTTTTTCATTATTTATATATTTTACTGCGCCTATTTCTATAATTTTATCATGTACATAATTTAGTCCACTTGTTTCAATATCAAAAACAATGTAATTATCAGGAAATGAATTTATTTTTAAATTCTTATACATTTTTTTTACACTTTCTAGCTAGTAGCAACTATATTTTTAATTTTAAATATTTTTCTTTTTCTTCCTCTGTAAGTCCATTTATAAATTCTATAGCAGTTTCTATTTTATCTATTTCTTTAGAATCTTTATAATACTCTTTTTCTACTTGCTTCAATATTTCATAGCTTTTTTCTATTATTCTTTCGCGTTTAAAATACTTATTTATTACAAGTGTAATAATAGCAAAACAAACTAACGTTGGAAATGGATTCCCAGCCTTTTCGTATATTAATGATATCAGTATAGATTGAACAATTAAATTTATTGAAGTAACCCTTATATTTGTTCTTTTATTTAAATCATTAAAACTCTCTAACTCTATTTTATCGATAGCACTATACACTTTTTGCTTTTCTTTTAATGTATTTTGAACATATCTTAATGCTTTAATATATTCTTTTTTGTCCATATTATTACCCCCAAAGTAAATAATATTCTATCATAATAATTATCTATATTCAATAATAAATTTTAAAAACTATGACTAATTCATAGTTTTAAATCATTGACTTAAATTCTTTTGGCATATTTGTCTTAAATTCAATTATTTTGTTTGTTCTTGGATCTACAAATTTGATTTTATAAGCATGAAGATATAATCTCTTGTAATTTTTTTCATCTTTACCATATTTTTTATCACCAACTATAGAATGTTTATTTTCACTTAAATGAACTCTGATTTGATTTTTTCTACCTGTTTTTATATCAACATCTAAAAGTGAATATTTGTTATTATTTCTTATAACTGAATAATTTGTTATTGCAAGTTTTCCAATATGTTTATTTGGAGTACTATATGTTACAAAATTATTATTCTCTACTAAATATGATTTTATTTGATAATCACCTTTTGAAATAGTACCATGTACAACAGCATAATATCTTCTTTCTATAATATTCTCATTCCAGTTATCCTGAAATAAATTTTTTATTTTTTCACTTTTTGCAAATAATATAATACCAGATGTATCTTTATCTAATCTATGAATTACAAATATTTTATTATTTTTATTTTTTTCTTTTACATACTTACTAACCATATGATACATCGTATGTTCTTTTTCTTTATCTGTAGAAATGCTAAGCAATCCATATGGTTTATCCACTACTATAATATCTTCATCTTCATATAATATATTTATATTATTTTCTTTATTTTTACTTCTATATGGTCTTATTTCTACAAAATCATTTTTATTAAGATTATAAAGAATTTTGTTTTGTACTTTATTATTTACGTATATTTGATTATTTACAATCATTGTTTTTATATTATTTTTTGATTTATTTGTTAAGTTTTCTCTTAAGAAATTAATTAAAGTATCACTACTAGTTACTTTTAATTTAATATTTTCCATCTTTACACCTTCTTATATTCTTCTAATTACAATTTGCAATATCTTATCTGTAATTTTAAAAGATTGACTTAAATAATTTGTTAGCATTGCATATTTTACATTCATATTATCTAATATTTTTTCTAATTTTCTTGGATCATATATTAAATACTTATGAATTGTTTCAAATTTTCTTGCTCCTATATAATTAGTTATTTTTCTTTCTTCAATCTCAGTTTCTTTGTTATATTTGCATTCTATAATTCTCTTATTACCGTCAACTTTATCTTCTATAATCCCAGTTTGTCTTCTATTATCTAAATCAATTACTACTATACCACCTTTTTTAGTATGTTCTAGTAAGTTTTTTACACCAATTTCAAATTCTTCATAACTCTTTAAATGATTAAATACATGATGCATAGCAATTACTGCATTATATTTTGAATCTAATTTAAAATCTAATAAATTAGCTTCATATATTGGACTTTTTACCCTCATTTTAGCGACTGCGATCATCTTAGGATTTATATCAATACCTTCTACTAAATAGCCTAAATCTTCTAAAAGTGATAAATGGTACCCTGTACCACATCCGACATCTAATACTTCTCTTCTATGTTTAAGTATTCTAAGTAAATAGTGCATTTCTATATTGTAGGGCCTATCTTTATTAAATATGTCATAAAAATTTGCATTAATTTTATAATCTCTATAAAGTAGATCTGACATATTATTTATTTCTCTTTCTTAAATACTCTACAAAACCATATAGTATTTCTTTATCTTCTTCATTATTTATTTTTATACCATCTAAAATAGATAACCCTTCATTATATAAACTATTCATTTTATTTAATGCATAATCTTTAGCGCCAGATACTTCAAATATACTTCTTACTTTTTCTATGGATTCACTTGTTAATTCTTTACCATAATATTTAAATAATTCTTCTTTATATTCAGGTTTATATTTCATTATATATGAATATAAAATAGTTTGTTTAAATTCTTTTATATCTGAACCTATTACTTTTCCCATATTATCTTCATAAATACCAAGTATATCATCTTGTATTTGATATGCTATACCTACTTTTTCACCAAATTTAGTTATTTCTTCTGATATATACTCGTCACCACCTAAAATAAGACCTAAACAAAGTGGACCAACTATTGTATAATATGCTGTTTTTAACTTATAAACTAAAAATATATCATCTTCTAAATCATCTTTTAATAGATTATTTTTACTTTCAAATGGTAAAACGGTATCTATTAATTCACCCTTTATTGTTTTTAAAACAATATCATTAAAATATATTAATATATTTCCAAGATTTTTGTCATCTTTATAATTTTTTGCAATCACATCATTTGATAAATATAATCCATAATCACCCATACATAACGCTACTGACTTTGACAAATGTTCTAAATTACTATCTGAGTTTATTTTAGAGTAATTTTCATAATTAACATAATGAATTGTTTTATTACCTCTTCTTAAATTATCATCATCTATTATATCATCATGAACTAATATTGATGTTTGAAAAATTTCATATGCAAGTGCTAGAAAATTACTATAATTTTTATCTTTTGGATTAGTCATTTTATAACCTAAATTAATAAGCATTCCTCTTAAGAGCTTACCATTTGAATTTAAGCTTTTAAATATTTCAAGATTATTTTTTAATAGATCATTTTCTTCTTTTATTAAATTTTCATTATAAGCACATATTATCTCATTTAATTTTTTTACTTCTTCTTTATAATAATTTTTAAATATTTCTACATTATTTTTCATATATTACCTCTACTTCATAGTTTTTTCTTTTTTATTAAAATATGATTCTAATATTACATCATAAAAATAATCTTCTGCGGTCATTTCATTTGTTTGTTCACTAAAATACTCTATACCACCATCTACTATTTTTTTAGCCTCTATAAGTTTAGCACTTTTAATTGTATCTCTCATTAATTCTAGAAAATATAACTGCATATCTGTTAATTCTTTAGGCATGTAACTTGCAATATAATACTCACTATCTATTGGGCAAGCACTTCAAATACACAATTACCCTTTTCTGCTATATATTTCATTGTTGGATACTCATAATTTTTTTCTTTTGCATAATCATCTAAATAACATTGGTGATTCTTTCCAAATTCTTTACCAAATGATAATAAATCTTCTTTTTCAATAATTATAACTTTTTCTTTTATGTAATTCATAAGCTCTCCTTTTTATAATTATATCACAAAAAAAGCAAACATGATTGTTTACTTTAATTAATTAAAATATCAACATTTCCAGTAAAATTATTTGTATCAATAACAAAATAATTACTACCACTTTTTACATTAAAATCAAATTCATATAAACCACTTTCTTTAGTTAATACTTTTTCTTCTTCCTTTAAATTCATTTTTATAGTTATTTCACCTGATGCTTTTTCAAGATATATTTTTATATGAATATTACCTTCATCTCTATTTAAAGTAGTACCACCAAAAATAGTTTCTTTTTTAGTTATATTTTCATAACTAGATACATAAGTTCCAGTGTAATGATCTATACCAAAACTTCTTTTACCAATTAAATTATTATCTTTAGTAAGTACTTCATCGCCAAACTTTTTACTTGCATCATCAAGCGTTTTTATTACTCTATCTTTAGAACAACCCGTTAAAAAGATAGAGCAAATTATAACAAATATAACTATTATAAATTTTTTCATATTATCTTTCTCTTATAATATTTTTACTTGCAAAATATGTTAATAAGAAATATCCGCCATATATTAAAACTAAAAATATAAATGTCATGGTAATTGATGAAGTAAGACCACTAATACCCATAGTTCCGAGTATTTTGTTTGCAAATTTTATACCAAATATTGAATGAACTATAGCAAGTGATAAAGGAATCATAAAGAATATAAATATTTGATTAAATAATGCTTTATTGATCATTTTTTCATCTGCGCCTAATTTTCTAATCATTTTATATCTCTCTTTATTATCCGTTGATTCAGATAATTCTTTTAAAGCAAGTATTGCAGCACTTGATATTAAGAATATTATTCCTAAATATAAACCAATAAATGTAACAAGCGCTCCAAGTCCTATTGATGATTCTAACATATCAATTTTTGTATTATATGAAACTAAATTAGTTTTATTATATGTATTCTCTAAATTATTTATTAATGAATTAATTTTCTGTTTTTCACTTTTTGTATTTGCATTATAATTAGCAAGTAAAATTTCCTTTTTAGGCATATTTTCATTAACTACATTATCAGGTACTAAAATAATTCCACTATTTAAATGCTGCGCACCAACATCTACAAATCCATATTTGCATTCACTATATTTTGGAGTAAGAATATTATCATTTACTGTAATTATTGAGTTTTTATTTAATGCCTTATTTCTAATATCTATCATTGAATTGTAATCAGCAATAACAATATATTCATTTTCTTTTAATGTATATGTTTTATTACCATATAATTTAGCAACTTTATTATAATCACTAATACTCATTATATTTTCTTTAGTAAAAAAATTCATAAGAGGAAATTTTTCTTTTACTTCTTCATATGCATCACCTAATGTATCTTGAAGAGTTAAATTAGTCTTATAATAATAAACTATAAGCATATCTTTAAAATTATTTTTATCAATATTATTATTTTTTAATGTTTCTAAAATATCAATCTTTGTATCCGCAATAATTTCATCATTTAATAAATTATCTTTTATAAAATCATCTGTTACATTTCTATCTTTTATAATTTCTACATCAACTTTAGATAATTCATCAATATTACCAGTAAGTGAATTTTTAATTGATAAACAACTTGATAAAAAACATATTGTTATAAAAAGCATTAAACATATTATTGTACTTGAAAATACAGTTGTGTTAATCTTACTACTAACTTGTCTTAATGTAAAACTATTTAATCCTTTATAATATAAACCTTTCATATTCATTACTATTTTTAATATAAGACCTGATAATGACCAAAATATTAAAAATGTAGATAAAGCTCCTAAAACAATTGGAATATATAGACTAGTTACGTCACCACTTAATTTACTATCACTTGTAACAAAGTAATATGAATAAATAAGCATAGCACATGCGATTATAAATATAATCACACAAAGAATAGGATTCTTTAATTTTATTTTTTCAGTCTTTTTACTAGAATTAATTAAATCAATAAGCTTACATTTACTAACACTTATAGTATTAAATATCATGACAATTAAATACATAATTCCAAAATATATTAAACATTTAAGTGCAGCACTTGATGAAAATATAAATCTAAAATTAGTCATATCTGCTTCAAATAAATTTGCGACTAATAAACTCATTAATTCTGATAAGAAAAATCCAATTAAAAGTCCAACACCTAAAGATAAAATACCTATTATAAGTGTTTCAAAAAATAGTATTAAAGATATTTTTCTTTTACTCATTCCAAGTGTTAAATATATACCAAATTCTTTATTTCTTCTTTTTATTAAAAATCTAGATGCATAAATAATTAAAAAGCCTAATATAAAGGATATAAATACACTAACTGATGAAAGTAATTGATTCATAAGATTTATTATTTCTAAAGTATTACTAGATACTTTCATCATTACTGTTTGGCTTTCTATTGAATTAAATACATAAAATATAGCAACACCTAAAACTAAAGTTAGAAAATAGATGGCATAGTCTTTAATACTTTTTTGTATATTTTTTATTGAAAGTTTAAAGAGCATCGTTTAAGTCACCACCTAAAAGAGTTACTACATCAATTATTTCATCAAAGAATTCTTTTCTTGTTTCATCACCCTTATTAATTTCATTAAATATTTTGCCATCCTTTATAAATATTACTCTATCTGCATAACTTGCGGTAAATGCATCATGTGTAACCATTAATATAGTTGCGGAAAGTTCTTTGTTTAAAAAATTAAATTTTTCAAGTAACATTTTTGATGATTTAGAATCAAGTGCACCTGTTGGTTCATCTGCCAAAATTAATTTTGGATTTGTTACTATTGCTCTTGCACTTGCTACCCTTTGTTTTTGTCCACCACTTAACTCATATGGATATTTATTTAATATTTTTTCTATATCAAGTTCTCTTGCTACTTTTTTAACTCTATCATCTATTTCTTTAGAATTAACATTTTGAATAGATAAAGAAAGTGCTATATTTTCATATGATGTTAATGTATCTAATAAATTAAAATCCTGAAATATGAAACCAAGTTTCTCCCTTCTAAATTTATTTAAACTATTTCCTTTTAATTTAGTAATATCAGTGTTACCTACAAATATATGACCTGATGATACTTTATCAATTGTAGATATACAATTTAATAGTGTTGTTTTTCCTGAGCCAGATGCTCCCATTATTGCAATAAATTCACCCTTATCTACAGAAAATGAAATGTTATCAATTGCCTTTGTAAGACTTGATTTATTACCATAATACTTTTCAATTTTTTCGATTTTTAAAATATTTTCCATAAAATCATTCCTTTCTACATCTCATTTTAGTAGATAAATAAATTATTGTCGTTTGTTTTGTATTACCTAATATTACAATTTTGTAAGTTAGTTATCTATTTTGTAATAATCATTATTCCCAAATATAATTTTAACTATAGTGTATTCATTTTTTTCTGATTCAATTAATATTTTATGCCCTAATTTATCACATAACCTTTTTGCTATATAAAGTCCCATTCCAGTTGATTTTGATAAATTTCTACCATTTTCTCCTGTAAATGATTTTTTAAATACATTCTTTATATCTTTTTTATTTATTCCTATTCCATTATCATAAATACTCAAAATTGTTTTATCATTTTCTTTTAATGATTCTATTTTTATAATTGAGTCATTATCTTTTTTATATTTTATACTATTGTTTATAATTTGATTTAATATAAACTCAAGCCATTTTGAATCTGTTAAGACCTTATTTTCTTTTATATTTGTTTCTATATTTATATTGTTTAAAAGTAATTCATCCTTATTTTTCAAAATAACATCTTTTATAATTTTGTCTAAATTATTTTCTTTTATAATATAATCATTTTCTGCATAATTACTTCTAACATAATATAAAACTTGATCTACATAATCATTTAATTTTTTTACTTCATTAATATAAGTGTTATTTAATTCTTTATGATTGTGACTCATTAATACTAAACTTGATATTGGTATTTTTACTTCATGAATCCACATTTCAATATAATCTTTAAAGTCTTCTATATTTGATAAATATTCATTAACAATTTCTATCATTGATTTATCAGTTTCATAAATAGTATCATATAATATTTTTCCCTCATAAAATGATGGTCTACTCATCATTTCTAATATTAAATATTTTTTATCTAATTCTTCTAGTTTTTGACTTAAAGAAGTATAAAAATTTTTCTTTCTAAAATAATCTATCATTAATAATAAAATGTTTTCAGTTATCAATAAAAATGTAACTACCATAATTAAACTAAAGCGCACTTTAAACGCAAGTAATAATAAAATTATTATAGATATACATATTAAATTTACGATTATAAAATATACTTTATCTTTTAAATATTCACTTAATTTCATAGTAATATATACCCTTGTCCTTTTCTTGTTTCTATTATATTTTCATAACCAAAATTTGATAATTTACTTCTAAGTCTACTTATATTAACTGTTAATGCATTGTCATTTATATATTCTTCATTATTCCATAAATATGTCATAAGTTCATCACGAGATACTATTTTTTCTTTATTGTTTAATAAATATGAAAATATTATCATTTCATTTTTAGTAAGAACTAATACTTTATCATCTTTTTTTAACTCTGATTTATTTAAATCAACTGTTATATCTTTATATTTTAGTGCATTATTATTTTGATTCATTCTTTTAAATATATTTTGTATTCTCAAAAGTAATATAGTTGGATTATATGGTTTTGTTATATAATCATCTGCGCCATATGTTATTGATAATGCTTCATCTATTTCTCCTGATTTACTTGTAACCATAATTACAGGTACACTACTTTCTTTTCTTATTTCTTTTAATAAAAATTCTCCATTAAGATATGGAATATTTATATCTAAAAGTATTAAATCAGGATTGTATTTAAATATTTCTTCTTTTGCTTTTTCAAAATTTTTAACACTTTCTACCAAATATGATGAATTTTTAAGTAATTCACTAAGTTCATCCTTAATTACTTCATCATCTTCTACGATCATGATTTTTTTCATATTTTTTTGTCTCCCTTGAATATTATTATACTATATTTTTATATAATTAAATCTTACAATATTGTAAGAAATAGATATTTATTATCACGAACTTGAATAAATTTAAATATAATATATTGAAGGGAGAGATATATTATGTATTATCAATATCCATACCCATATCAAGGTTATGGTTACCAGCAAAATAATGGCGGTTATGGTTTTGTTTGGGGTATTATTATAGTAGTATTTATAATTTTCTTATTATTCTTTGGTTTTGGCGCAGTTAATAAAGGATGCAACTAACAAATTATACTCTCCATTTTTAGTATATGAAAACAAGCTTTTTAAGGCTTGTTTTATTAATTTTTTGTTAACTTTTTTATTGATAATTAAACATTTGTTTGTTATAATTAGTTTGGATACGTTTGAAATATCAGATGTTTTACCTTTTGTAATCCTATAAGGGGGGGTTACGAAAGGAGAGTAATATTATGTCTAAGAAAGAAAAATCTTTACATAGAATAATTAGACTCCTTATACTAGTAATTATTTTGTTAATTCTTTTATAAGAAAAAAGCATCTGATTTAAGCTAAGCTTATTTCAGATGTACCCACAAAGGGATTACATTTGATTCACGCAATCAAACGTATCCTTTTTTATTTTATGAAGTTTCCTTCATCTGTATTCATAATATCATATTTTTTTATTTTTTTCAATACCATAACAATCATAATCTATACTCTATTTTTCAATATAATAATTAAAAGAATCAATTCATTCTTTTTAATAACATTGGACCTTTTTCTAATGAGTCACTAGAATAATAAATTTCATCATTTTCTAAATTGTGATCATTTAAATGATTTTGTCTACTTTTTTCACGAATACTTCTATCTAATTCTTCTAATTTTGAACTACTAACTGGGATTCTACTAACTGGTTCTGTTTTAGGACCCACAGCAGACATATAATTTAATTTAGCTTTAACAATTTTTTTTCTTTCTATTTCTTTATTAAAATTATTCATCTTTTTTTCTCCTATTCTTTTACTATATTTTTTTAAACATCTAGTTTAAACTAGACTTACTTCAGAGATTTCTTTAACTCAACTTCATAATATCATACTTTATTACTTTTTTCAAATAATTAATTATATCTTCTCTTTACAATATCATCATCTTCTAACTTACCAATTAATAAAGATGAGTTTTTATTATGCTTAATTACATTTTCTTTTACCATCTTTTCATCATAATTAGCATAACAATACTTGCAAAAATGTGAACAAGTATTATATGCGCCTATATCAACCATTTGAACACAGTTACAATTACCACCTTTTCTTGCGGTCCATGATTTAAAATTAGTTTTACCTGTTAATTTAAATGCTAATGTATGAGATAAACACTCTCCCTTTTTAAATCCATACTCAGTCAAATTTCTTTCTTCAAAACAAGTTTGAACAGTCATATTATTCTTTTTTGCACTTAAACTAAAACTTTCACCAATCATCTTATAATCATTTTCAGTAAAATTTCTATATCTTATGTTTTTCATATTTTTTCTAACATTTTTATAATCATCTATAAATGAAACAATAATAGTTTTTACATAACCATTTAATAAAGTACATAACTTATCAAAATTTCTTATATGATAATCTAAAGTATATTCATCACTAATAAATATTGGATCATATCTAACACATATATTATCTTTACCAATTATATTTGATAACTTTTTTATAGCTTCTATTATTTTCCCTTTTGGTGGTACATTTACTTCAATATCTCTTTTATATGGTGTTAATGTTACATGAAATAATATAGGTTTATTTATTTTTTCTATTTTATCTAAAATTGGTATTGGATTTTTAGTACAAAATAATATTAAATCAACATCTTCAAAATATATTCTACTTACTAATTTCTTATTAAACGGATTTCTAACATCTACAAATCCTTCTTTTATTCTATTCATAAACCAATCTGAATAAAATGCGACTATATCAGTTCTTCCACTAACATTTAACACCATAATTACTTCACCTATTTCTATTATACAAAAAAATAGGACATTTGTCCTATAAATAATTATACACTATAACCTTTTATTAATACATTAATACTAGAAAATTCGATATTACTAGTTGCAGTATCTCCATCTATTTCAGTTTTAATCTGAAGTGTTGCAGGAGCAGTTATATCAACAAATGATATTTCAGAAAAGTCCATATCTTCTGTATTACCTTTTGATAATATAAATGACATATCTGTTAATACCTCAGAAGTTTCACTTTTTATAAGATAAAATGCTCCTCCTATATCTTTAGTAACACCTGAAATTCTACCACAAACTGTAATTTCATATAATCCACTTTGATTAATTTTTATACTGTTACTACCTTCCATTGATATTTTATTTGTAATGCCTGGAATTATTCTTGAAGCACCTGTAAGTGCAATTCCTGCAACTGTTGTATTTGGATAACTAACAAAAGCAATTACATCATATGATGTTGGTCCTAAAGAGCCTGTTGGTCCTGCTGGGCCAACATTACCTTGATCACCCTTTTCACCTTTTTCTCCTTTTGGTATATAAAAAGTCAAATGATGCGTATTATCATTAAAATCATCTTGTATTTTTGCGGGCTCATCTGGTTCTACTGTTTCTGTTTTATCTATTATAATAATTTCGCTGATTCCCTTTTCACCAGGTAAACCCATTGGGCCAGTTTCACCTTTTTCACCTTTTGGACCTATTGGGCCAATACTCCCTTGTTCTCCTTTTTCTCCTTTTGGTATATAAAAAGTTAAATAATGTGTATTATTATTAAATTCATCTTGTACTTTTGCAGGTTCATCAGGATTTATTGTTTTTGTTTCATCTATTATAATCTCATGACTTATTCCTGTTTCTCCAACAGGCCCGATATCACCTCTATCACCTTTTGGACCTGTTGGACCTACTACAGGACAAATTCCCATTTTACAAAGTTTGTTTCTTATTTCATTACTTTCCATAATATATTTTATTTTTTCATCCATAGTATTACCTCATTTCTAAAATATATTATGAATAATTTTTTTACATGTTTATTTTAATAGTCTAATCATTAAAGAGTATTTATCCAGTTATTAATTTCATCCATACTTGTTACTAAATCATGCAAATAACTTCAAAATAAAATATTCATTTATTTTTTTGAATCAAGTTAACAAATAAAATTATTATATCTAAAACTAAAAATACAATCCATATAATATCAAATTTATTCATAATAAAGTATTCAGTTATAAATCCTATTATTCCTAATATTAATCCTATTATAGAAATTACTATACAATATTCTTTTTGATTCTTTTCATCTTTCATAAATACCTCTTAATAAATTATTTTTCATATGTTTTATTTCTTGCTAAAATAGTTACATCATTACCTTTTTATAGAATGTGCTAGATTTGATTATAATACACATACTCCAACAATTAATATTCTCATTTCTTACCTCTCTTACATTTTTCACTTGTATAAATGTATTATATCATTAAAAAAGAAAAATAAATTATATTTCTAATCTATTTTTCTCTTCTTTTCTTAGTTACTACATTATTTAAAATAATAAATAATATAGAGAACATAATAATTATTATCGTATTTATTATTATAGGATGCATACTACTTATATTAATAACATCTATGTTTTTTAATAAATCATTAGAATTTATATAGTAATATGCTGGTAAAATATGTGCAAAATTAAGCACTGAACTTGGTAAATATTCTGCTGGTACAAATGCACCACAAAGGAATGCAGAACCAAGAGCAATTACATTTACTATACCAGATATTGCATTTTTATTATTAGTTAGAGAACTTATTAAAATTGATAAAGTAAGTGCGCAAAATGTAAATATAAATGAATTAATAATTGATATTAATCCTCTTATAGAAAACATTATATCACCAACTACAATCACACTAATAATAACAAACAAAAACCAAACTATACTTGAAAAAACAATACTTGCGAGTAATATTTTATTATTATGACTCTTATAATTTATACTACTAATATTAATTCTTTTACTAATACTTTCTTCTTTAAATGAACATAGTACTAAGCATATAATATATATTATAATTGCTAAAATACTATAACTAGCAAAATTAAAATAGTAAGCAATATTATATGTTTTTGATGTATCTACTTTTGATGTTATTTTTACATTTACATCATCATTTATATTATCATTTATAAGAGTAATAAGTTCATCTTCACTGCCCGCTTCTTTATTATATATATTTTGAATTTTTATATATCTTTTTAACATCATTTCAGATAAATGTGCATCATATTCATCTGTTTTCTTTATATCTAATTTTGGATTATTTCCTAAAAGTACATTTTTTCTATAATCTTTTGGAATATATATTACATAGCTTACTTCTCTATAAAAAAGTGAGTCATTTATTTTTTCTTCATTATTTTCTACTTTTACTATATTAGAATTTTTCTTCATATAATCAATTAGATTCTTAGTAAGACCTTTATTAACATCTTGATTTATTATTAATATATCTGGTTTACTATTTACAAAATTGATATTATTATCACTTGTTTTCATATTAACTGCGCCAAATACAATTAATAATGCAGTATATAAAATGATTGTGGGTTTTAGTTTATTTACTATTCTAAAAAATGTTTTAAATACTGTCATATTTTTGCCTCCTTAAAGAGTTTATAGAAAGTATCATCATAATAATAGAAAATATTACTAAACTAATAATGTTAAAATAATATCTATCTAAGGTATTGTAATAATATAATGAATAAAGTCCATCAGTTATCATATTTACTGGATTTAACTTATTAATTATAGGAATATTTTTATCAATTACATATTTCATTGTTATTCCCATCATTCCAGATAAGAATGATCCAAGCATTATAACTGATATTAAAATTCCTATCTTACTTCCTTCACTTACTTTAAATTTTGACGCAACAAATACTCCAAGTGCAAGTCCAGATAATGATCCTACTAATGAAAGCGCTATTACAAGTGGTAAGTTATTTCCATAATCTACTTTTAATATAAATATTGTAAATATAAATAAAAGTGTTAATCCTATTAACTGAATTAAATAACTAGAAAGTAAACTACTTAATAATAACTTTGTTTTACTTGTTGGTGCTACTGATGTTCTTTTTCCAACACTATTCATATTTGCTAATTTAAAATTAGTAATATACATTGAAAGCATACTTCCATATAAACATGCCATCGCAATTAAAGTATAGTATTCTATCATTGTATAACTTAAATTCTTATTTGAAATATTATTTAATTTTACATTATCTTCATTTAATATTTTTATAATATTGTTATATATTTCTTCATAATTAATAATTTTATCATAACTATTATTTTGTAATTTTATTACTTCTCTTCTTACCAAATCATTCATTATTTTTCTATCACTTTTAAGTTCTGAAACTACATACTTTATTATTGTTTCATTTACTCCAGATGAATTAACAGTAATATTAACATTATCATTTGTAAATTCTAAATAACCAGATATTTTTTTATTCTTTAATTTTTCTTCTGCTTCTTTTTTACTTACATACTTTGTGTTAAATATTCTTGAACTATTATTTTTATCACTTAATTCTTTTATTGCTTCTTTATAGAATTCATCATTTTGAAACTCTTTATTTTCTATAACCGCAATATCTATTTGTTTAAAATTTTCTTTATTTTCTATATCTGAAAATGCAAGATAAAAGAATAATCCAAGTAATATTGGAAAGGCAAATGTCCAAAAGATTAATCCTTTATTTCTTATTAATACTTTAAATGAATATTTAAAATTATTTATAAACATTAGTCTCTAAGTTCCTTACCTGTAAGAAATAAGAATACATCATTAAGTGATGGTCTTTCTGAGAATATTTTATTATATTTTACATTATTTTCTTTTAAGAAATCTATTAATTCTCCTAAATTATTTTTGCCTTTTTTATATGTAATTACTAGTACTTTTTCATTTAGTGATATATTATGAACAGTTTTAAATTTTTTTATTTCTTCTATTATTTTATTATTTATTTCATCTATTTCTACTGTTATTTTTTCTTCTATATTTGCACGTTTTTTAAGTTCATCACTTGTTCCTTCAGCAAGTATTTTACCTTTATCTAGAATAATAATTCTATCACATAATATTTCTACTTCTTCCATATAATGTGTTGTATAAACTATACTTGCGCCATCATCTCTTAACTTTTTAATACCTTCTAATATATTATTTCTACTTTGTGGATCAACCGCAACTGTTGGTTCATCTAAGAATATAAGTTCTGGTTTATGTGAAATTCCACACGCTATATTAAGTCTTCTAAGAAGTCCACCTGATAACTGTTTTGGATAAAACTTTTTATAATTTTCTAACCCTACTAGTTTTATCGCATCATTTACATATTCTTTTCTTTTATTTTTATCTGTTATATAAAGGGAACAAAAATAATCTATATTTTCATATACAGTTAACTCATCAAATACTGCAATTTCTTGAAATACTACACCTATTTTTCTTTTTATATCATAAGCATCTGGGCTCATTTCTTTACCAAATATTTTTATTTGTCCATTTGCTTTTATAAGTGATAATACACTATTTATTGTAGTTGTTTTACCACTACCATTTGGTCCTAAAAGTCCAAGAATTTCACCTTTTTTTACTTCAAAGGATAAATTATCTATGGCTTTTAAATTTTTATATTCTTTTGTTAAGTTTTTAACTTCTATTACATTTTCCATTATTTTTCTCCTATTTAATATCTACTCCGCCAAATACACAAGTTGCTTTTATATATAGTGTATACTTTTTATTTTGATCATCTATATTTTTCTTTTTATTATCTACTCCACCAAAGAATGATGAAGATGATATTTTTACTTTTACATTATCTGGAACTAAAATATCTGCTCCTCCAAATACACATTTTACATCTATTAGAGTATCACTATTTATTTTTGCATTTCTTAAATCTAAATCAATACCTCCAAATACACTTGTTAAGTTTGCTCCATCAAATTTTTCATCTGATAAATTAACTTCTTGACCAGAAAAAACAGTACAATAATTATTATCATTTGTTTTATTTATTTTTTGTATTTCAGATTCTATTTTTTTATCTATTTTTCCTTTAAATATGCATGATATTCCAACTAATATTAATATTATTGGAACAATAAGTTTCCATAACATACCAATTTCTATAACATCTCGTCTCCATAATAATAATCCTATTCCAATTATTAATCCAATTATATTTCCTAGTTTATCTTTTTCTGTAAAAATGCCAATGAAACAAGGAACAATTATAAATAATGTCCACCATCCATCAAAAAATATATCTACATTAATTATGTTAAGTGCATTTAATCCTATTATTACTCCAAGTGTAATCAAAACAAGTCCCCACATTATACTTTTAAAATTCTTCATATTATTTTTCTCCTATTTTTCTTCTATTAGTTCAAGTCTATATTTTTGTTTAACTTCTGGATATTTTTCATGATCTACTTCACTTAAAAACATATCAAGTGGTCTTGCATATATTCCATCTGTATGATTTGTATCATTATTATTAGTACATTTATAAATAACTAATTCTTCTCCTGTTTCTGTATGCTTTGCGACTGCAATAACTTCCGCAATAGATCCTTTAAAATGTCTCCATTTTGTATTTGGTTTAACTTCTCTCATTATTTCTCCTTCATATTACAGTAAAAAGCAAATAATAAATATTTGCTTATATGTTTTCTATAGATATTATCTTAGGTTTTGATGTTACAAGTCCCATAGATAACTTAAATACAACTTTTACATTTCTATTTTCCTTAGTTATGTTAATGTCATATTGTCCATTACCACTCCATAAATTAAATGCAATTCTATGGTTTCCTACACTAGTTAAAACTTTTTCTGTTTCATTTGATTTTAAACTTGCGACTTGTTTACCATCTAAATATATATTAATTGGTACTAAAACTCCGTAAAATTGTTTTTTTCTTTCAAAAATTATATATGAATCATTTTCTTCTTGAACGACTTTATTACCACAATTATTACAAAATGTAGCATCATCTTTTATTTCTTTCCCGCAATTATTACAATACATTATTATTCTCCTTTAGTTACTTTTTTTATCTTTAAGATTAAATATAACAATAATTACAATCGCACCTATTACAAATATTGATGCAAATATTGATATTAATATCACACTTAAAATACTATTGTTTTTAGTATTTTTTACTTCAGTTTTAGTATTTGAATTACTATCAACAGATATTTTTTTCATAACATCATACTCATTTTTAGAATCATATTGTTTCTTTATTGCATCTTTTATATCTTCATCATATGAGCTTGCATAACCTGGAAATACTTTATCTCCTATTACAATATAAGGAACTCCTTCTGCACTTGTACCTAAATAATTACTAACTTTAGTAAGTAGACTTGCATTTTCTTGATCATACCATACTTCATAGGATACAACTTTAAAATACTTACCATAATCATCTACAATACTATTTAAAAATGTTAGGAATTTTTTGCAGTATCCACATCCTTTTCCTCTAAATAAATATATAATTGCTTGGTCATTATTTTCTTCATAGTTAGAAAAATCATGATCAATTCCTTCCTCCGTTAAAGCTTCATCTAAATTTAATGAACTATATCCTTTTTCTTGTGCATTTACTGAAACTGGTATAAAACATAATAATGATATCATTACTAATAATAAAAACTTTTTCATTTATTTACTTCCTCTCTCTACTTTAAATTTATATAATTGACACCTAAACTTTTATATATTGTAATAGAATTTGGTAAATTAAAAAGTCTAGTAATTATTAAATTATAAAATTCATCAAGTAATACTATACTACATAATGAGATACTTATAATTAAGAACTTTTTCTTGCTTAATTTTTTTGCTATATAAAAGCAAATTGGTACAATTACATACATAAGTAATAACGCTGATAGTCCAAAAAATAATACACTTCTTAAGCATATAAACCCTTGTATATTGCCAAAGTTTAATATTTCAGTATTATAATCCCAATATCTAAGACCATTTCCTACTATATATATTAGAAGACCTGACACATATTCTAATAAGCCACAAATTAATGTGCTTAGTAAAAATACTTTTAATGGTTTCTTTCTATTTTTGTAATTGAATAAATATATTAATACTGCACCTATTGCATATATATTTATCCAAGGTAAGAAATTACCACCCTTCCAATAAAATTTTTCCATTCCTTCATTGAAATAATAAAATATAACTTCATAAATGAAACCAAAAGCTCCACCTATTACTATTATCAAACATATTATTCCAATAATAGTCATCTTATCAAATGAATGATCTTTTTTGATATAGTTATCATAATATTCTTTCATACTACTTTTCCTACTTTCAAACTATATTATTACAGTTACATTGTATCATATTTAATAATAAATTAACAAGCAGAAGTTAATTATTTAATATAACTTCTGCCTCTTTTTTATCTAGTGTTTTATATTTTATCATTTTCATCAATACTTGCTTTTGCCTTTTTTTAGTAAGTGACATACTTACGTTTGGATTATATATAGAAGGTGCATTAGGTATACCTGCAAGCATTACTGATTCATAATCATTCATATCAGATGGTTCTTTATCGAAATATCCATTACTAGCTTCCTTTACAGTATAATATCCACTACCAAAGTACATTGAATTAAGATATAACTCTAGTATTTCATTTTTACTATAGTTTTTTTCAATATGACGTGCCATAAATGCTTCTGCGACTTTTCTTTTTAGATTTTTATCTTGTGAAAAATATATATTTTTTGCAAGTTGCTCTGTAATAGTACTTCCACCTTCTACATACTTCATTTCTTTTATATCAGAAATCAATGCTCTTGAAACTGCTATTAAATCAATGCCTTTATGCTTGTAAAATCTATGGTCTTCTACTGATATAACTGCTTTTAAATACATCTTGGGCATATCTGTTATTTTTGTATAATTATCTTTTGACTTAATCTTATATATCACATCATCAAGAGGTTCATTTTTTAAGGCATCTTTATACATCTCATAGCCACCTCTTACAAGGTAAATACTACTACCAAGTACAAATAATATTAATATTATAATTATCTTTTTAAAAATTCTCATAAAACATCTCTTAACTTTCTAATATAATTTTAATACTTTTCTATATATTTGTCATTTGTTTAACATTACTAAATATTACATTTTTGTATTAATTACACATTATTTACAAAAAAATTATTCTAAATATAATATTTCCTTACCTAATTTTTTTGCATATTCTATCTCCAAATTAGTACTTTCACCAATATATTTATCTTTATTTATTACAAATATTGCATCTGATAGTTCTATCTTTTTAAAGTGAATTTTCTTTAAATTATCTAATTCTTCTTTAGTTCTTTTTCTTTTGATAACGGGATAAACAGGCGTGAAAACGCAGTTACCTTCCAAAGATAATTTTTCTGAAACACTCATCATTTCATTTTGAAATTTTAAACTACCACATATTGTTATTACTTTCATATTATCACTTTTCCTTTATTTTTCAGAGGTTATTTCTGAACCCAAGCATAATGATTTTTCTTTTGAATTATTATTCTTTATTTCTTGTTTCATTACAGGTTCAATACATTCTAAAGCGTTTTCCATTAATGATGCCTCTATTACCTCTGATGATAAACATCCAATATATTTTCTTTTTGCTGCTAATAAATTAAATTCTGGTTTTAAAACATAATAAACATCGCCTTCTTTATTACTACTTACAAAATAAATTGGTTCATCATTACTATTCCAAATTCCAGCATAAATATCATTTGCATCGATATTCATTTCTTCCAAATTTTTTTCTACGGTATTATAAAACTTTTTTAAATCATCCAATAATACCATTTTTTGCATACCATTACTATGCCTATACACATATAATAGTCCTAAATTATATATATCTTCATAAAAAACTCTTGCCAAAATAATCACTCCTTTATATAAAAAATCATAACATATAATTATAAATATTTAAAATAATCATCAAATTCACTAATTTTTATTTACTACATAAATATAGTAAATAAAAGGTTCAAACATCTATTTATTTTGTTATAACGAAGTATTTACCCCCCCTAGGCATTTTTACTCAAATATGAAAATTAACAACGGAGATTTTTTGTTAACAAAAAGATCAGTCTTGTTTTAAACTGAAATATATAATTAAATTCGAATAATTCGAACAGATTTTCTAGTGGTGCTGAAAACAGGAATCGAACCCGCAACCTACTGATTACGATTCAGTTGCTCTACCAAATTGAGCTATTTCAGCACAAGAAAATTATATCATTAATTTATTTTTAATTCAACGATAGTGCATCCAATATTAAAACTATCTAATTTATAATCTAGTACATATTTATTATTTTTTAAACACTTAAAAACTTCATCTTTTAATATTCCTTCACCTTTACCATGAACTATGACTATTTTCTTATTTTTTAATTTTACACTATCATTTATAAATTCTTCTACTTTTATTCTAGCATAAACTCTATCCATGCCGTGTAAATCTATTCTTGGTAAAAAATCTATAAATGGATTAACTATTTTCTTCATAAAGTCTTACTACCTCTTTTATATCTAATATAGTTTTATTATTGTCACATAAAAATTTTGCAAAAGTAGATAATTTAATATTCTTATCTAAATCGTAACCTTCTAAAATAGAATATATAAAGGTTGCTTTAAATACATTAAAACTATTTTCTTTTACTAAACTTTTATTACCTAATTTAGGCACTATATTAAGTATATTATTATTTTCATATATAGAACCTAAATTTTCATCATATATTATTATAATACCATTAAATAATCTTTTTGTCTTTAAATATACATCTATTATTGTTCTTTTATTTGATAATTGTAATTTAGTATTTGATAATATTTCCGCAAATTTTAAAGGAATTATAATATAATCAGATAATTTTAATACATCTAGTGCTTCTTCATTTAACTGATCTATGTAAGTTACTATTTTCGTACTTTTGAATTTTAACTTTAAATCATTTAATAATTTTATGTTTAAAGAATCATTATATATAATATCTGGAATAAAATTGATTTGCCTAGATAATTCATATTTATAATTGTTTTTTTCATATATTTTTGTTTTTGAATTATTTTTTAAATTTCTAATTATGTAATTTTTATTTGTTTTATTATTATTTACAATATTTATAAATTCTGAATTTATTAGATTAGAATGCAAGTAATTTATTATTTCTTTACCTTCTAAATCATCCCCAACATTTGAAAAATAATATGTATTTATACCATATTTAGAAAGTATTACTGAAGTATTTAAAGTATTACCTAGTGTTTTAGTTTTTTTTACAATACTTATTGTAGAATTTTCTAATGGATATGTATTTAAAAATAAATTGATATTATAACTTAAATTTCCTATTAAAATAGCATTTTTCATATTTATCACCTAATTTTATTATGTCAAAATAAAAAAAGCTTATTCCTTTTATATTTTAAATATAAAACTAAGATATTCCTATCTTAGTTCATAATCTATTTACTATTTTTTATATTTGATTGTGTTATAGCCTGTATAAACTAGTGATTACTATTCTTTTTATTAATAGCGACACAAAGCATTGCTCATATTACCTAGAGATTTCTACCTCTTTTAATTATGCTGGCTCTTGCCACAGCTTATATAAACTAAAGATTTCTATTCATTTTGATTATACTAGCCTTTGCCACAGCCCTAATTGGTAATAGATTAAAGAAATTAACATAATTTCATTTGCACTAATTAATACCACTATTTTGAATTTGACTAAAAAAATAAATACTATTTTATGCAAAACACTTTTATCTTTAACACACATTAATTATACCATCAAATTTAAAATTACACAAAAAAATAAGTCTAAGGAATTATGAACTAATCATATTCCCTAGGCTCTTATATATAAATATCTACCATAATATTTTCTTTTAGTTTTTTTGCTCGTTCTAATCCACATGATTGTAATCTCTTTCTATATTTTTTTATATCATCATTGGTTATCTCAATAGTAGTTAAATACAATCCTTTGACTCGGTATTTTGATTATAGACATTATTACAATTATTTTCTATATCATAAACATCTTTTAAATAATTTAATTTCCATTCTACAGTAATTTTTACAACATCAGTTAGTTGCAAAACACTAATTTTAATGATAAAATACATTATATAATCCGATTAATTAACAATACTTATAATCAATTTATAGATTTTAA
>CAKPCA010000009.1 GCA_934141145.1 uncultured Bacilli bacterium | reverse complement strand
ATATGGATTATTATAGTAATGTATGGTATAGTAAAAACGAAGAAGAGATAGAGAAGAAAAAGTATATGATAATGTTAAATTTAGAGAAGAAGGAGTTAGAAACTATGCCAAAAGATAAGATAGTAGATAAATATATAACAAATGTAGTAGTAGTGAATAATGACCCAGAGTTTATGAGTTATATGAGTGAAGAAGAAGATAAAAAGAAAATACAAAATAGTTTGCTTTCGGAGGCAAAAGAAGAAGGTATATCTCAAGGTTATACAACGGGTATTAATGATGGTATATCTCAAGAAAAAGTGAGTATTGCTAAAAATATGTTAAAGAAGAATATGTCTATAGAAGATATTTCTGAAATAACAGGTTTATCAATTGAAGAAATTAAAAAAATATCTAATGATTGATATGAAAATAATTATCCTAAAATAGGATAGACAAATATCTTCATCTTATTATGAAAGATATTTGCTTTTTGATTGTAAAAAATTATCAACAATAAATAAAACTATTAATGAAGAAGATTGTTCAAAACTAAAAAATTTAGATGCATACAGTTTAGAAATTTTAAATTCTTTTTACAAGTTAAGAGAGAAAAATTAAACTTTTCTTTCTTTTTTCTTTATAGAAATTAAAAAAATTGATATAATGAATATGGAAGTAAGGGTGGTAACATGGATAGTAAATTAGAACTATTTTTAAATAAGGTAAATTTATCAAAAGAAGATTATAAATATTTTAATGATGCAAAATTATTAAAAATAATTGCATCTAAAGATAAAAAAAATTGGAACTTTGTAATTGAAACTAAGGATTTATTACCAGTTTCTGTATTAGAATATTTAGATCAAAATATAAAAAATGGTTTTCCAAATTTAAATGTAGTAACATATTCTATTAAAACTATAAATGTAAGTAATTCAAAAGTGAACGATTACTATTCATATGTTATCAATACTTTAGGTTTAGGTAAAGCATTATCAATGGTATTTTATGGTAAGAGTATTAAATTTACAACAAATGGTTTAGTTTTGGAAGCTTCAAATAAAGCAGAAGAAAATGTAATGAATAATAAAATAAAAGATATAGTTAATAAATATAAACAAATAGGGTTTAGTGATTTTTCTTTGTCTATTTATCTTATAAAAGAAGAAAGTCATTTGAAAGAAAGTATAGAGTCAGAATTTAATGAAGAAGTAAAAGAAACAATAAAGACATTTAATCATACAAAAAGTGTAAATGATAGACCAAAAGAAAGAATGCAAATGGTATCTACTAAAAAAGATCCAGATAGTAATGCTATTTTAGGTTTTGAGATAAGTGATGAAAGTGTAAAAATAAATACTGTTACTGGAGAAATAAATGATGTAACAATTGAAGGATATATATTTGGTAAAGAATTATTTGAGTCAACAAAAAGTGTATTTAAAATTATAACTTTAAAAGTATCAGATTTATCAGATAGTATTCTAGTAAAAATATTTTTTAGAAATGAAGAAGATTTTAACAGAGTAAATGGTGAACTAAATGAAAATTCTTGGTATAAAATAAATGGTAGAGTATCATTTGATACATTCGCAAATGATTATGTATTAAGTGCTAGAAATATTGTTCCTATTGAAAGTAAATTTAAAGAAGAAAAAGATACAGCAGAAGAAAAAAGAGTAGAACTACATGCTCATACTATTATGAGTCAAATGGATGGAGTAGTTTCAGTAGAAGACTTAATAAAACAAGCAAAAAAATGGGGACATAGAGGAATAGCTGTTACAGACCATGATGGAGTACAGGCATTCCCAAATGCATTTAACTTAGTAAGAGGAATGAATAAAGATTTAAAAGAAGGAGAAGAACCTTTTAAAGTAATATATGGATGCGAACTTGTTATGGTTGATGACAATATTGATATTGTAATAAGACCAACAGATGAAGGAATATTAGATGCAACATATGTAGTATTCGACCTTGAAACAACAGGTTTTAATGCCGGTGGTGCAGACTCAATTATTGAAATAGGTGCGACTAAAATAAGAAATGGTGAAATATTAGATTCATTTGATGAACTTATTGATCCAAAAAGAAAATTACCACAAAAGATAATTGATGTAACACATATTACTGATGATATGCTCGTTGGTAAAATGAATGAAGAAGAAGGCGTAAAGAAATTTATTGAATGGATAGGCGGAGAAGATGTTCCTATGGTTGCCCACAATGCAAAATTCGACGTATCATTCATTGAAATGGCATATAAAAAATATGATTTAGGAGAATTTAAAAATCCAGTAATAGATACACTTGAACTTTCTCGTGCACTTGATAATACAGAAGCAAGACATAGTTTATCAGCAATTACAAAAAGATATGGAGTTGTATTTGATGAAGATGCACACCATAGAGCAAACTATGATGCTGAAGGAACAGCCTTAGTACTTCATAAAATGCTTAAAAAAATGTATGATCAAAACTTTAGAAAAATAAGTGAATTAAATAACTTAGTACCAAAAGATGAAATACATAAATATGGTAAAACACATGATATAAATATACTTACATTAACAAGAGAAGGATTAAAAAATCTATTTACAATCGTTTCTTATGCAAATACTAAATATTTATATAAAACACCTAGAATACTTAGAAGTGAAATAGAAAAATATAGAAAAGGTTTATTAATAGGTAGTGGATGTTACCAAAGTGAAGTATTTACTAGTGCTAGTACAAAAAGTGATGAAGAACTTGCTAATATAATTAAATTTTATGATTATGTTGAAGTACAACCAGTAGATGAATATTGTCATTTAGTACCATCTGTATTTGAAAATGAAGCACAACTTATTCAAAATATAGAAAAAATAGTTAGAGTTACTGAAGAAGCAGGTAAGATGATCGTCGCAACAGGAGATGTACATCACTTAAAGAAAGAAGATAAGATTTATAGAGAAATAATCATAAATCAAAATGTACCAGGTAGAGGAAGACATCCTCTTATTAGAAATAGTAAAGGTGGACAAATACCATCACAACATTTTAGAACAACAAATGAAATGCTTGAAAACTTTGAATTCTTAGGTAAAGAAAAAGCAAAAGAATTAGTAATAACAAATCCAAATAAAATACTTGATATGACGGAAGTATTTGATGTAATAATTCAAACAGGAGGAGTACCTTTTTCACCAAGAGTAAAAGCAGATGATGGTAAAACTTATCTTGATTGCCCTAGAGTAGTTACAGACCTTGTATATGAAAAAGCAAATGATTGGTATGGTGATCCACTTCCATATAATATTGAATCAAGGCTAGGTACAGAACTTTATGGTGATATAGTTTTAACAAGCGTAAAATATTATCTTGATAAAAGTTTAAGTGATGAAGAAAAAGAAATTGAATCATTTAAACAATTACATGATGTTATTGTAAAAGGTTCAGATGCTGTTAAAGACTTAGTTAGAAAGTATTTAGTAGATACTAGTGAAGAAGAATTAACTGGTGATGAACTAGAAACGAAACTAAAGAAAAGCCTAGGTGGAGTAATAGGTGCTGGATTTGATCCTATTTACTTGATTGCACAAAGACTAGTTAAAAAATCAAATAATGATGGCTTCTTAGTTGGTTCAAGAGGATCTGTTGGATCTAGTTTCGTCGCAACAATGATGGGAATAACAGAAGTAAATCCACTTGCGGCTCACTATAGATGTCCAAAATGTAAACATAGTATATTTGAAGAAGATGGAAAAGCATTAGGTGCGACTTATTCAAGTGGTTTTGATTTGCCTAATAAAAATTGTCCAAAATGTGGTACTTTGATGCTTAAAGATGGACAAGATATTCCATTTGCTACATTCCTTGGATTTAATGCAGATAAAGTTCCAGATATAGATCTTAACTTTTCAGATTTAAACCAAGCAGCAATCCACGAATATACAAAGGTATTATTTGGTGTTGATAATGTTTATAGAGCAGGAACAATAGGTACTGTCGCAGAAAAAAACGCATATGGTTATACAAAAGGATTCTTTGAAGATAAAGGTATAGAAAAAAGATCAATAGAAATAGAAAGACTTTCAAAAGGATGTACAGGTGTTAAAAGAACTACAGGACAACATCCAGGTGGAATAGTAGTTATACCAGATTACATGGATGTATTTGATTTTACACCATTCCAGTTTCCAGCAGATAATCCAAATTCTGCATGGAGAACAACACACTTTGATTATCATAAAATTGAAGATGATGTATTAAAACTAGATATATTAGGTCACTCTGATCCAACACAACTTCGTATGATACAAGATATGACAGGAACAGATGTTACAGAAGTTCCACTAGACGATAAAGAAACAATGGGAATATTCTTGTCACCTGCGCCACTTGGCGTAACAAAAGATCAAATAATGTGTAATACTGGTACTCTTGGTATACCAGAATTTGGTACAAAATTTACAGTACAAATGGTTGAAGATACTAAACCAAAAACATTTGCCGAATTAATTAAAATATCTGGTTTATCACATGGTACTGATGTTTGGCTAGGTAATGCACAAGATTTAATAAAAAATAATATTGTACCATTCTCTGAAGTAATAGGATGTCGTGATGATATAATGGTATATCTAATGTATAATGGTCTTAAACCTATTACTGCATTTAAAATAATGGAATTTGTAAGAAAAGGTAGAGCAAGTAAACCCAAAGATCATGATCAATGGGTTGAATATGAACAAATATTAAAAGATGCTGGAATAAAAGATTGGTTTATTGAATCATGTCATAAAATAAAATACATGTTCCCAAAAGCCCATGCCGCAGCATATGTAACAAGTGCATTTAGGGTTGCTTGGTATAAAGTTCATATGCCAGTGTATTACTATGCATCTTGGCTTTCATGTAAAGCAACAGATGTTGATATTATTTCTATGATAAAAGGTTATGACGCTATTAAAGATAAACTTACAGAAATAACTAATAAAGGAAGAGATGCATCTAATAAAGAATTAGGTACATATGAATCACTTCATTTATGTTTAGAAGCAGCAGCTAGAGGTATAAAATTCTTAAACGTTGATTTATATAAGAGTGCCGCAACTACTTTTGGAGCAGCTAGTGAAACAGAAGTAATTCCTCCATTTAATGCAATTGAAGGACTAGGTGATACAGTTGCTAATAACATAGTTGAAGAAAGAGAAAAGGGTCCATTTATATCAATTGAGGAATTCCAGATAAGATGTAAAGTATCAGGTACTTTAATAGATAAAATGAGATTAATGGGTATATTTGGTGATATGCCTGAAACAAGTCAGCTTAGTTTATTTTAGAAAAAATTGGATGATTAAGTCCAATTTTTATATTTACATAGAAATATTAATCAGAAAGCTATAAATGTAATAGGTGCATTAACATATAGTAATATATAAAAAAGGTGATTATTAGATTAAAAAAATAAATTAATAAAAGATTTTATTTATATAAAGTATATTATAAATATAATAAAATTAGTAGCAAATTAAAATAAAATAGTGTATAATAAAATCAGAACAAAATTAATATAAAATATATTTTTATTATTTTTAGTTTTGTTCATATATAATTATTTATCTTATAAAAATAAGGAATAGGAAGATAAAATATGAATAATAATGATGTATATTCAATGGTATGTGAATTTATAAAAAAATATCCATTTACAATAGCTTTTAGATTGAGCAAACATTCAAAAATATTAGAAAAACACTTGAATCCTGGAGAAGAAGTTATATATGCTTTTCCAGCACAAAGAAATCCAAGTTCATTTGATATATTTTCAACATGTATAGTAGCGCTTACAAATAAAAGAATATTAATTGCGCAGAAAAGAGTATTACCAGGTTATAATCTAAATTCAATTTCAATAGATTTATTTAATGATTTTCAGGTGTATAGAAGATTAATATTCGGAAGAGTAGATATTGATACAGTAAAAGAAATAGTACAAGTTTCAAATCTTGGCCCAAAATCTTTAGTTGAAATAGAAACAAATTTATCTGAGTATCTATTAAAACAAAAACCAAAAGTATTAAATGAAATGAAAAATTAATAAAATAAAATCACACAAATATAATGTATAAAAGTGTGATTTTTATTTTGCTTAATATAAATATGTTATAATTAATAAAAGGTGAGAATATGTTAAAAAAATTAAACATGGATAAATTTAGAATATTATGTGCAATTTTTATAATAGCAATACATACTTATCCATTTGTAACAGTTAATCAAAACTTAGAGATAATATTTACTCATATTGTATGCAGAGTAGGTGTACCATTTTTCTTAATGGTAACAGGTTATTTTGTCCTTCCAAAAGCAATAAATAATAAACAAAAACTAGTAGAATATACTAAAAAAATTCTAAAAATGTATATCTTGTGTATTCTACTTTATTTACCAGTTAATATATATTCAGGTAATATAAGTAATTCTATATTAGAAATAATAAAAGATATTTTTATTGGTGGTACATTTTATCATTTATGGTATTTTCCAGCACTGATACTAGGAATATGGATAGTTTACTATTTAATAAAAAAATTAAATAAAAAAACTATAGTAACAATATTACTAGTACTATATATAATTGGTTTATTTGGTGATAGTTACTATAAATTAGGAAATAGTATTAATTTTGTATCTTCACTTTATAATGTAATATTTAGTATATTTGATTATACTAGAAATGGCTTATTTTATACACCTATATTTTTATATCTAGGTTATGATTTTAATATAAGAAAATTAAAGATTAAAAATAGTTTGGTATTATTTATTATATCTTTAATATTAATGATTATTGAAGGATTAATTGTTAACTATTACCATATTCAAAAACATGATAGTATGTATATTATGCTTATACCAGTAATGACATTTTTATTTAGTTTAATACTTAATACTAGTACTTCAAATAATAAAAAATTAAGAAATCTATCTACTATAATTTATATAATTCATCCATTAATTATAGTGTTTGTAAGATTACTTTCAAAAGTGTTTAATCTTGAAATAATAGTAACTAATAGTTTAGTTCATTTTGTATTAGTTACTATACTATCTATATTATTTAGTATTATATATGAAAAAATAAAATCAAAACTCTTAAAACTTAATTAAGAGTTATTTTATTTGCACTATAATAAAAGGTATTATTTTCATATTATGTACTATAAAAGGTGTTTTTATGACAATAATAAATGAAACTACTATAGTTGTATATGATAGTAGTGAACTAAAAAAAGTACTAGTGCTTCTGATGCAATTACCGCACAAGCTACATTAAAAACAATTATAGTTCAAAATATGAATATAACTGGATACAATTATTATGGTGTTATTTATGTACCAGAAGGTAATTCATATAAAGATGTTGTAACAGAATATAATAATATTACTTAAAATGTTACTGTTTTAGATGATGATACATCAATATTTGTTAATTTAACAGTTAATGTATTTGTTGAACTATCAAACTGATAATCACTTTCAGATGCAGCACTTCCATCTATTGTTACAATTTTATCTACAAATTCAACATTTGTTCCATCTAATTTATCTGTAATAGTTGGTGATTCATAAGTTTTTTCAGCATTATTAATAATTGTAATTGTATATGTTAATTCTCCATCTGCCCAATTAACTTTATCTGCTGTTTTTGTAATTGAAAGCCCATCGATTATAGTTACTACTGAAACAAGTGATGTAATACTTGTTGGTACATTATTATAAATATCTACTACACTTGCAGTATTATTTAACTCTTTTTCCATTTAATCTTTTTCCAGTATATTTTATGTAAAAGATAAAAAAGTGGGATTTATTTATGTAAATAAATTGTTCCCTAAAAAAAATTAATTCTATGTTATAATATTTAATATAATAGGAGAAAACAATCATTTCAATTGTGACTTTTATAACAATAAAAATTAAAAAAAATAGAGGTAAGATTTATGAAAAGGTTATTAAGAATTAGTTTTGATTTATCACTATTATCATTTATACCAATCATATTATGGTTTTTAATTGGAATAATAGTAGATAAAAATTTAATAAATATATTTACACTAACATATCCATTTCAATTTATTTATTATATATTTAAATCAGTATTTTCTACAGGAGCAAATATAAGTAAAGAAAAAGATAAAAATAAAGATGCAGTTATGTCAGGAATTGTTATTGGAAGTATTATATCTTTAATAACATTTTTATTAATATTAATAAATATAGATGGATATATTAATTTTATGAATATGGATGTTAACATATATAAAACATTTGCAATATATTCTGTAATAGAAATATTTATTAGTTTGGAATTTTCATTTATTTTAAATAAACTATATTATGAGAATAAAAATGAACTTGCAAATAAATATTCAATTATATTTAATTTGTTAAATTTTTCATTGTTAGTAGGAACATCTTTAATTACAAAAAATCAAAGTGTTATAGTAACAACAACATTAATTCCACTTTTCTTATTTACTTTGTATATAATTATTAAAAATAGTGATAAATTTAAATTAAAACTAAATATATTTAAATGTATAAAATATGATTCTGTAGAACTTTTTAATAATATTGGTTTTTTATTAATATTCTTATTTGGATTAAGTAATGCGATAAACTTTGGAGAAAAATATACATTAGCGCTTACATTTGTGGCTCTTATAACAGATACACAATGGGACACAGCAGATGCGATAGCTACTGCCGCAACAATTGATATAAGCAGAAATAAATTTGATTATAAGGCACATAAACATAATGCATATAAGTTATTAGGTATATTATTTTTATCAAGTTTAGTAATGTTTATTTTATTATATAGATTTTATGATTTGGATTTAAAAATAACAATGATATATTTTTCTTTTGAAATAGTTCATTTTCTTATATATCCTATATATAGAATAAAAACATGCTATTTACAACTAGAGTGGTCTTCGTTTAAAACAACGGGGAACAAAATATTTTCACTGTTTCTTAGAATGCTTTTATCATTAACAAAAACTCCTTTTTGTACTGGCATAGGACAAGCATGTTCATCAGTATATCAATTTATTACAGTAAGTATATTCTTTAAGTTAAACTTTAAAGTAGATAAAAAAGGGAATATTATAAGAAAGAATAGGGGATAGTAGTTAATTATTCCTTTTTTTTATACCTAAAAAATGTTATAATTATATTGAAAATAGTAGGAGTGATATTTTGAAAATAGGGATAGATATAGATAATACTTTAACTGAAGTACAAGAAAAATTAAATGAAGCCGCATATACCTACGCAGTTAGTTTAGGTAAAAATCTTGATAGTTATGATAAACTTATGCAAGATGAAAAAAATGATGGTACTGAATACGCAAAAAGATTTCAGTTTAACTATGAAGAATTAAAATATTTTTTAAAAGATATCCAAGAAAATATTACTAATAATGCAATCCCAAGAAAAAATGCAAAAGAGGTAATAGATAAATTAAAAAATGACGGACATCAAATTTACATAATAACTGCAAGAGATTCAGAATTCCATGATAATCCATATGTATATAGTAAAAACTGGCTTGATAAAAATAAAATCTATTATGATAAATTAATTGTAAATGCTAGAGAAAAAAGTGCAGTTTGTAAAAGGGAGAATATAGATTTATATATTGATGATCAATTAGAAAATTGTTTAAATATTTTAAATGCAGGAATGCAAACAATTATGATAACAGATAAAAAATATGATTATGATAACATTACAATGCTTAAAAATTGGGATGATATTTATAATTTTATTAGTGAACTTGAAAAATAAAAAAGGAGTATTGTAATGCGAATAGGAGTAGATATAGATAATGTTCTTTCTAATTTTAATGATGAATTATTAAGAGAGTATATTATTCATGACAAAGAAATAAATGGCAATGGTATAGTAAAAAAAGATGAATATATAACAAAAATGTTTAATTGGAAAGATGAAGCAGAAAAAAAGTTTTATAAAGAAAATATAGAGAGAATAGCAGTTAATTTAAAGCCCATTAAAAATTGCGCTAAATATATAAGAAAGTTAAAAGAAATAGGCTGTGAAATTTATATAATAACAGGAAGAGATAATGGTGATTATTCTGATCCATATAACATGACAGTTAATTGGTTAAAAAAATATAATATTTATTATGATGAAATATTTTTAGTGGATGTTAAAAATAGTCATTCAAAAACAGAAGTTTGTTTAGAAAATAATATATCTATAATGATAGATGATTCAAAAAGAATGTGTCTAGATGCAAGTAATCATGGTATAACAACTTTTATTATGGATACGCCATATAATAAGGATGTAGATGGAATTATAAGAGTACATACTTGGAAAGAAATATATGAAAAAGTAAAAAAATATAATAGTAGAATAAATGTTATTTTAGATACAGATACATATAACGAAGCAGATGATCAGTTTGCACTCTCATATCTATTAAAATCACAAGATATGTTTAATATTGAGGCAATTACAACTGCGCCATATTCACATTCATATAGTGATGTAACAGTTAAAGAAGGACAAGATTTGAATTATAATGAAGTACTTAAAATTTGTAATTTGTTAAATTTTAATTCTGAAAATAAAGTGTTTAAAGGTTCAACAGATTATATACAAAATGGATATGATGATGAAAATGATGCGGTTAATAAAATTATTGAAATTGCACTTAAAAATGATATGACATATGTTCTTGGGATAGGAGCAATTACTAATATTGCACTCGCAATAAAAAAAGAGCCTAAGATAATTAATAAAATACAAATTATTTGGCTTGGAGGAAATGATTTTTTTCATAAAGATAATATGGAATATAACTTTAGGCAAGATGTAGAA
Source organism: uncultured Bacilli bacterium (assembly GCA_934141145.1). Classification (GTDB taxonomy): domain Bacteria; phylum Bacillota_I; class Bacilli_A; order RF39; family UBA660; genus CAG-433. The sequence continues at coordinate 34,058 of CAKPCA010000009.1, read as the reverse complement.
GCAGTAAAAATAGTTTTTAGTTCTAATGTTAAATTAACTGTATTACCATGCAGAAATGTAGTATCAGCTTTAAAAATAGATATAAGAACGCTAAAAAATAATTTAAATCAAAATGAACTTAATAATTATTTAATAGAAAGATTTTGTAATGATGGATATCATCCATATCAAGAAGAAAGAGTTATTTGGGATATATCTGTTATTGCTTATATGATAAATAAAAAATGGTTTAAAACAAAAGAGGTAAGTACTCCAGTTATAAATGATGATACATCTTATAAAATGACAAATGTAAAAAATAAAATAACATTTGTAACAAAGTTAAATAGAAATAAAATTTATAGTGATTTATTTAAGAAGTTAGGAAAAAGGTGATAAAAATGCCAAGCTGGAAAATACATTCATATATTGGTAATCAGGTAAATAAGACAATTAAAGTAAATAAAAAATATTTTATGATAGGAAATTTACTTCCAGATCAAGATAGGTATAATATAGGAAATTTAAAGAGAAATATTCCAAGAACAACAACACATTTTATTAAAAGAGAAGATTATTTAATAGGTATTAATCTTCCTGATTATGATAAAATGTATAATAAATATAAAGATAAATTTAAAAATCCAGTATTAATGGGATATTTAGTTCATTTGTTAACTGACTATTATTTTAATAATTATATTTATAATAATTATTTTATGAAAGATGAAAATGGTATATATATTGGTGTGAAAAAATCAGATGGAACAATATTTAATTGCGATTTTAAAAAATCTAATTCTATGAAACAAAATGATTTTAGAAAGTTTAATAATAGTATCTCAGTAAGAAAAAATAATTTTAGATTTTGTTTAAATAGTAATTATTTAAAAGAAATTGAAGAACTTAAATTAGATAAAAAGCAAATATATGCAGTAGGTAAGTATTTAGATACATCTCATAAGAAGATAAAAGATAATGAAAGTTATCAAATATTATCAGAAAATGGAATGAATGATTTATTAAATGGTTGTATTAAATTTATATTAAAATATCTTAAAGAGAAAGAATTATTAAATTGATTAGCGGTTTAAATAAATGATATTTAGTATTTTGGCATTTTTGGCAATTATAATAAGTATGGTTGTTAAAACAAGAAAAAAATCTTTAATTATTCAATCATTTAATTGTATATTTGAAGGTATATATGATATTTTAATAAAATCATATACAGATGCTATTTTAAGTTTAATAAATTTAATAAGAACATATTTATTTTTAAATTATACTTATGGTGATAGGTGATGCATTAATATTATTAACAAGTACATATGCGTTTTTAAAAGAAAGGAAAAATAATAATGAAGGTTTATATTGTAAGACATGGTGAAGTTTCCCATAATGCACTCAAAGTGTATAGTAATGAAAATGAGGATTTAAATGAAAATGGAATCATTCAGGCAAAAGAATTAAAAAGAACTATTGAAGATTTAGATTATGATATTATAATTTCTTCACCATTAATAAGAGCAAAACATACATCTATGATAATTAACGCTAAGAATAAGAATATTTTAATAGATAATAGATTAGAAGAAAGAAATCCAGGTGATTTAAATGGTAAACCAATAAGTTATACAAACAGAGAAGAATATTGGAATTACTATACAAAAATTAAATATGGAACAAGTGAAAATATTCAAGATTTCTTTAAAAGAGTATATGATTTTCTAGATGAATTAAAAACTAAAAATTATAAAAGTGTATTAATAGTAGCGCATTCTGGTGTATCAAAAGCATTTAGTGGATATTTTGAAGGAATAAAAGAAGGTAAATTTTTAAATAGGGGACTTAAAAATTGTGAAATTAAAATATATGAACTATAAAAAATAGAAGGAGCTATATATGAAATTATATGTAATAAGACACGGTGAAACTAATATGGGAAAAAAGGAACTTATTGCGACAGAAGAAGAACCATTAAATGAAAATGGAATCATTCAGGCAAAAAAAATAGGAGAAGATTTAAGAAAATTAGACATACACATAATATATTGTTCACCAATAGAAAGAGCAAAACATACATTAGAATTATTTAATTTAGATAAAAATATTCCTGTTATAATAGATGAAAGAATAAAAGAAAGAAATATGGGAATATATGAAAATATTCCTTTTAAAAATTTAGATTGGGATATATTTTGGAATTATAATTCTGATTTAAAATATCCAGAATTAGAAACGATGAAAAGTGTTTATGAAAGAGTTAAAGAATTTATAGATGAAATAAAATTACAAAATAAGAATGTTTTATTAGTAACCCATGGTGGAATATCAAGGGCTATATATTGGTATTTTAATGGAATACCTAAGAATGGAAATTCATCAAACATTAATGAAAACTGTAAAATATATGAATATGATTTGTAGAAGATGAAAAAATGAAAAATATTGTTAAAAACTGATTAAAACAAAATAACATATATTATGATTGAAGATAGAAAGCAAGTGATTTTATGAAAAATAATATTAAATTAGAAAAAGAAAAAAACGAATATTTTATAGAATGGATATATAAAATATGGCATCATCATGATACTATAGATGATTTATATAACTGTAATTATGATGTAAAAATAAAATTTGATGAAAATGAATTTTATTATAAAATATTAAAAGATGATATTATGGTTGGATTTGTTGGATTGGACTTAAGGGATGATGAAGTGTTAAATCAACATACTTTATATATAAATAGACTTTACATAGATGAAGAATATAGAAATATAGGCATTGGTGAAGAAGTAATTAAAAAAATAATTGATATTGCTAAAGATATGAATAGAGATATAGAACTTGAAGTATTTGGTAATAATCCTGCGATTCATTTATATGAAAAAATGGGATTTAAAGTACACTATAGAGATATGATATTAAAGATATAAAAGATAATAAATTATGAAAGAGGCACAAAATGAAGATTTATATTGTAAGACATGGACAAACAAAATGTAATGTAGAAAATAAGTATAATTGTAGATTAGATGAAGATATAAATGAAATGGGTATAGAACAGGCACAACAAGCAAGAGAAAAAGTTAAAGAATTAAATATTGATTTAATAATATGTTCTCCAATGAAAAGAACAAAACATACATGTGAAATAATAAATGCTAATAATATTCCAGTTATTTATGATGATAGATTAATTGAAAGAGATGGTGGAGTATTAACTAATACCATTCTTGATGACTATTATTTTAAAGAATACTATAATTATTATTCAGATAACGTAGTTGATGGACTTGAAACATTACCTGTTTTGTTCAAGAGAACACAGTCATTTTTAGATGAAATAAAAGAAAAATATTATGATAAAAATATTTTACTAGTAACTCATGGTGCAGTCGCAAGAGCAATGCAATTTTATTTTGAAGAATTACCAGAAGATGGTATGCTTTTAAATGTAAGTGGACTTAAAAATTGTGAAATAAAGGAGTATGAATTATGATATTAACAAGTAAGGAAGCAAGAGAACTATTAGAAATTGAAAGAAAAAATACAAAGGATGATAGATGGATAGATCACTGTATATGCGTTGGTGATAGTGCTGGAAAAATTGCACAAGCATTATGCGAAAAAGGAATAAATGTAGATATAGACAAATCAATTGCTTTAGGTTATGTGCATGATATAGGTAAATATAATGGTGAGGCACATGGTAGTGTTATGAGAGGGTATGAGTATTTAAAAAATAAAGGTTATGATGATGAATATGCAAATATATGTTTGACTCATTCATATTTAAATAACGATATTTTATGTACTGCCGGATGGGTTCCCAATAGAGAAGATAATCCATTCTTAACTAATTTTATAGAAAAACATGAGTATACGCTAGAAGAAAAATTAATAAATTTATGTGATTTAATGTGTCCGCAAGGTGGTAAAGTTTATACAATAGATAAAAGATTAATTGATATAATGATTAGAAGAGGAGCATATTCTAATACACAATATCATGTAAAAGAAACATACAAATTAAAAGAGTATTTTGATAACTTACTTGGATATAATTTATATGACTTGTTTCCAAAAATAAAAGATAATTTATAAAAACATATTTAAAATCATAAAGATAAATGAAATTTTATTTGGAAAGTTAGGAGATTAAAAAATGAAAATTTATATTGTAAGGCATGGACAAACAAATTGTAATATAGAAAATAAATATAATTGTAGATTAGATGAAGATATAAATGAAATAGGTATAGAGCAAGCAAAGAAAACAAGAGAAAAAATAAAAAAATTAAATATTGATTTGATAATGTGTTCTCCTATGAAGAGAACAAAACATACATGTGAAATAATAAATGCTAATAATATTCCGGTTATTTATGATGATAGATTAATTGAAAGAGATGGTGGAGTATTAACTAATACAATTCTTGATGACTATTATTTTAAAGAATACTATAATTATTATTCAAATAACATAGTCTATGGGCTTGAGACATTACCTGATTTGTTTAAAAGAACTCATTCATTTTTAGATGAAATAAAAGAAAAATATCATAACAAGAATATTTTAATTGTAACTCATGGTGCAGTCGCAAGAGCAATGCAATTTTATTTTGAAGAATTACCATAAGATGGTATGCTTTTAAATGTAAGTGGTCAAAAAAATTGTGAAATAAAGGAGTATGAATTATGAAATTAACAAGCAAAGAAGCAAGAGAACTATTAGAAATAGAAAGAAAAAATACAAAAGGTGATAGATGGATAGGTCACTGTATATGTGTTGGTGATAGTGCAGGAATACTCGCAAAAGCATTAAATGAAAAGGGATATAATGTAGATGTAGATAAGACAATAACTCTTGGATATATTCACGATATAGGTAAATATAATGGTGAGTCTCGTGGGCATGTTATGAGAGGATATGAATATTTAAAAAATAAAGGTTATGATGATGAATATGCTAATATATGTTTAACTCATTCATATTTAAATAATGATGTTACTTGTACAGCAGGAGGAGGACCAAAGAGGGAAGATAATCCATTCTTAACTGATTTTATAGAAAAACATGAATATACAATGGAAGAAAAATTAATAAACTTGTTTGATCTAATGTGCCCACGAATCGGTAAAATTTACACAATAGATAAGAGGTTAATTGATCTTATTTTAAGAAAAGGAGCATATTCTAATACTCAATATCATATTAAAGAAACATATAAATTAAAACAGTATTTTGATGATTTACTTGGATATAATTTATATGACTTGTTTCCAGAAATAAAAGAAAATTTATAATTTATTAAATATAAAGACAATGTTCATAATTGTCTTTATTTTAAAATTTGCTAATTTATAGGTTGATTTGAACTATATTGAATAAAAAAATTATCTATGAACTTTGCTGAATTTAAATATAAGTATGGAGGATTTTATTATTTTATAGTATAATAATATTGTTATTTTAATACTCAAGTGTTGATATTGCAATAATGCATATTCTTCACATTTTTTAATGATATAAATAATTAATTTTAGGTGGTACAAAATGAAAAAGCAAAATAATAATATCAATTTTATATTTAAATTATTAAACAAGAAAAAAATAGCATTATGTTTATTTATCGAAGCCTTCTTAGACTTTATTTATTATGTTATACCTTATACATTTGCTCTTTTCTTAACATTACCATTTACAGTAGAAAAAGCAATAATAGTTGCGACTATTTTTATAAGTTCTAAAACCATTAGAGCATTTATACTATATTTGAAGAGAAAAATATTCGATAATTATTTATATGAATACTCTAATGTTCAATATTTAGAATATTATAAGAAATTAACAAAAGTACCAGTTGAAATATTATCAAAATATCAAACAGGTTATTTAGAAAGTATAATTGAAAAAATATCTAGTCTTGTAAAAGAAATATTAAATGCTGAATATATTGGAATTATATTATCATTTTCATTTTTCTTTTACACTGTGTTTAATCAGTCTAAAATTCTATTTGTAATTTCTTTAACTTTAAGTATCTTATGTATATTAATAAGTATACACATTTTAAAAAGGTCTAATAAATATGTTGAAGAATTATATGATAAAGAATATGAATATTCATCAATATACCAAGATTTTATAAGTAATATTAGAACAGTAAAAGCGTTAAACAATAATAAATATTTTGAAAAAATAATTCAAAAAGAAGGCGCAGAGTGTTACAAAAGACAAAATAAATATGTAAGATGTTATTCATTAGAAGAAATAATCAGAAATATTTTAATAGTTATTCCTTTTGCATTAGCAATTATAAAAAGTATTTTTGATCTTTCTAATGGAATAGATACATTAGGAGTAATTACTTTTTATATATCACTTTATTTAGAAATGGGATTTATCTTTGATGAGTTATCTGGAACTATTGTAAATTGTTTTGAATTAAAAGTATTAAGAAAAAAAGTTGTTCAGTTGTTTAGTAAGGTTGATGAAAGGAATTCACTTAATACATTTGAAAAAATCGAATTAAAAAATATAGACCTAAAATATAAAGAATCAAAATTTGATATAATAGTAGATGAATTAATAGTAAACAGAAATGACAAAATTTCAATTACAGGGAAATCTGGACAAGGTAAAACGTCTATAATAAATCTTATATTAGGTAACATAACTACATATAAAGGAACAATTAATATAGATAATTATGATATAAAAGATGTTAGATTAGATATTGGTGTTGTTAGTCAAGAAATAGAATTGTTTAATATGTCAATAAAGGATAATTTGTGTTTGGATAAAAAGTTGTCAGACAATGAAATAATAAATTATTTAAAAGAATTAGAATTAGATGAACTTCTAATGCTTGAAAATGGAATATATACTATAGTTGGTGAAAAGGGATTAAAATTATCAACTGGTCAAAAAAGAAGAATAAATATTTTAAGAAGTTATCTTATGAATAAAAATATTTACATATTAGATGAACCAACTTCCAATTTAGATAAACATACTGAAGAAGTAGTTGTTAACTTTATATTAAAATATTTTAAGGATAAAACATTAATAATTGCAACACATAATGATAAAATAAATGAAGTATGTAATAAATTCTATCAGTTCAATAATCACAAATTGAAAAATTTAAAACATTAATAAAATTATTAAATAATATTGAAACTCATAATAGAATTTATACTATAATAATATTAATTTTTAGGTGAGAGTTATTAAGATTAATACTTATAATCGTATCCTTCCTTTGATATATAATGTCAAACATATTTATTTTGTTTATAATACTTACTATTATCATCCAAATCACTAAAAGTATTTATATTTTGACATTTAAATATTATGTAATTTATTAATTATTCTCATTTTTCATTGTTATCATTTCAATATTTAATGAAGAATTATCTTGTAAAGGAATAATTCTTGTCATATTTTTATTTATAAATGCACAGTGATGTTGAATTAAAAAATATTCTGTATCGGTTGTAAGTTTGTATTGTATAAAAATATTTGAATTAAAATTATAACTATTATCGCTATTTTTCTTTCCAAAATTCATATCCCCCTCTGTATAATTTCCTTTTCGCATACATTCTAACAAACTAGGCCTATCACAAGATAATACATCAATTTCTTTTTGTTTATCAGAGTTATTTTCAACTGCTGGTTGATTTAAATTTATCTCCGTTCTTCTTATTTTTATTGTACTAAATATATCTCTTAATGTTGAATTATTAAAAGATTGACTTAATGCTTCATTTATACAGTAATCTATATTAGTTTCTTTATTGATTACCATTAATCTTACAGGTGAATTGTCTTTGTAAAAAATTATAGAATTGTGTTTATTACTGATATTTAAATTATCTTGATTGCTAGTTATAATACAATTACAATTTCTCACTATTTTATAAGAGTTAAAAGGAATATTTCAATTTTCAATCCGTCAACAAATGCACCACTAAAACATTCTATATAATTTGGATTTTGTTCTGTCCATAAATCTATTGTTTTTATTATATTCATAAATTATTTTTCCTTTTTTATCTTAACTTCCTTTTTTCTTCAACATTTTCAAATCCATAAACAGGACTATTATAATTTCTTTCAAATAATCTTTCTGAGATTTCCATATTACTAAAACGACTATTTGATAGTATAAAATTTTTATAGTTTTGTGGATTATACTCATCTATTTTAAAGTAATCTTCTTTATGGTAAACACTAAAAAATAAATCAGTTAAATCTAAATCTACAAGAGTAGATATTCCACTTTGATAGCAATATTCAGCAACTCTTTTAACGCAATCACCAAAGTGAAATCCACCAATCACTATTTCATCAAAGTCTCCTAATTGTTCTATTAAATATCTTTCACTAGGATATTTAATATCTTTATCTTGTTTTTCGCTACCATCCTGATTATAACCACTAGCTTGTTCAAAAGTTACATCAGTATAAATTATTTTATCAGTAGGTAAAGGGTTAATTCCATAAATATTTTTATCTGGATAAATTGCATAAATAATTTGATATCCTTTTTCTCTGTATCTTTTTTGTATACATTCATTTAATACTTTATATGGATTTTCTCTTTCCATTTGTTGTAAATATTCTTCTGAAAATTCAAAAGGACGATTGTATTCTTGAATAGGATATAAATACAAAAAGATTTTTTTCATAAGTAATCACCTAAGTATATTTTATCATACTTTAGTCGTTTTTTAGCAATAAAGTGTATCTACTTATATTTGTTTCTATAAAAATAAAACTCACACAAAGTGTGAGTAATTTTCTCAATGGAACCTTAACTATACATGTATGCGAAAATAAGACTATAAGATTTGATTAAATCTCTCTGATAAATCAATTATATCATTTTCCTAAATACTTTCAAGGGAGTATGAAAAAAATTGTAATATAATGTATATTTTTTATAGATTAAAACTTTATTTTATACTGGGGTTGTTATATGAGAATTGGAATAGATATTGATAATGTAATAGCAGATTTAGATAAAACATTTTTAGAAGAATTTGAAAAATAAGATAAAAATAAAATAAATAAAGGAATTATAAATAAAAAAGCTAAACACATTACTGAAGGAATGTTTGATTGGAGCTCAGAAGAAATAGAAGATTTTATCTGCAATAATACGGATAGAATGGCCCAAAAATTCGATTTAATAGAAGGTGCTAAGGAATATACTAATAAGTTATATGAAAAAAACGAGATATTTTTAATAACACATAGATCAAATCATTTTTTATTCTTTTTTGATATTATTTATATAAAATAAAAACTCACGAACAATTAAGTCCGTAAGTTAATTTCAAATGGAGCAAGTGAGCGGAATCGAACCGCCCTCTCAGCCTTGGCAAGGCCGCGTACTAGCCGATGTACTACACCTGCATAAATATTTGACTATTTAATTATATCATATTTTTTTATTAATACAATATATAAATTCAAAAATGGAGGGCCTAGTCGGATTTGAACCAACGATCAGGGAGTTGCAGTCCCATGCCTTACCACTTGGCTATAGACCCATACTTATATATATGCAAAATAAACTTGCATATTCATTGTATCTAAAAATATACTAAAAGTCAATAACATGTTAAAATCTTAATAAATAAATTATAAGTGTTGAAATTTGCATAATAATGTTGTATATTTAAATTATAGGAGGGGAGATTAATGAAATTAGTTTTATTAATGATTATTGCAGGATTAATACTTGTAGTTGCAGCAATAATGATTATAGTTACAATAGTATTATCAAAAAATAATAAACCAAAAGAAGAGGTATCTAGTATATTAGATGTAGATGATATAGGAGTTAATAATAACCAAGAATTTTCATATGGATATGAAAAGGAAGAAACTATTGTTATGGATCCAATTACTAGTGATTCTATAAATAACAATGAAGAAAAAGAAACTAAGGAAGAAAATGAACAAAAATAAAAAGCTTTAAAAAGCTTTTTTATATTAAATAACTTTTGTCTCCTAAATACATTTTAGCATATCTTTCATATAGTTCTTTAAATCTTTGATAGTGTATTATTTCTCTTTGTCTTAAAAATGAAAGTGGTGCAAGTATATCTTCATCATCAGTTAAATCCATTAAGTTTTCATAAACTGTTCTAGCTTTTTGTTCTGCGGCCATATCTTCTGCAATATCTGTTAAAGGGTCACCAGTAACAGCAAAGTATGCGGCTGTGAAAGGTGCACCATTTGCATCTTGTGGATAAACGGCTGTTTTATGTTCAGTATATTGACTAGCTAGACCAGCTTTTTTTAGTTCTTCAGGTGTAGCACCATCTAAAAGTTGATATACCATAGCACTAATTATTTCCATATGAGCCATTTCTTCAGTTGCAATATCAGAAAGAACAGCTTTACCCATATCATCTGGCATTGTATATCTTTGATTTAAATATCTAAGAGTTGCGCCAAGTTCACCTGCATATCCACCATTTTGAGTGATTATATATTTAGCCATTTCTATATTCTTTTTCTTGATATTTACAGGAAACTGTAATTTTTTTTCATATTTCCACATAATAACCTCCTAAAATTTTTCCCATGGCCATGGTGAATTTACCCATATCCAAGGATAATTTTCATTTGAATTAAGTGCTATAGCACCATATTTTTGTTCATATTCACTTATATATTTATTTGCAGTACTTGCATATTCATTATATAGCATTATTGCATCCTTATTATCTTTATATATATCTAGATATAAATTAAGTTCATGAGCTGCAAAAGCATATTCTTGAATTTTTTGCATAAGCATTTCTCTTTCATTTGTTGGTCTTAAATTAGCTACATATTTATAAGGCCAAAAATATTTCTCGAATAAATTCCCTCTATTTAAAGCTTCTGCTGGAGAAACTAGTTCAAAAGAATTATTGTTCATAATTATCATCCTTTCCGTAAATATATTATGATAATAGTTTAGTTATTGAATGTGCATATGACTATATTGATAAATAAACAAATGTTTGCTATAATTATAGAAAGAGGGAATGGTTATGGAAAGAATAGTACTTCATATTGATGTTAATAGTGCATTTTTATCTTGGTCTGCGGTTAAACTTTTAGAAGAAGGATATAAAAAAGATATTAGAAATGAAATTGCTGTTGTTGCGGGTGATCCTAAAAAAAGACATGGAATAATAGTGGCCGCAAGTATTCCAGCTAAAAAATTAGGGATAAAAGCCCCAATTAATTTATATGAAGCAAGAAAAAAATATAAAGATTTAATAGTAGTAAAACCTGATCATAATTATTATTATAAAAAATCAAAGGCAATGATGGATTTTTTTAAAAAATTATTTCCGGAATTCCAACAATATTCAATAGATGAATGTTTTATAGAATATACATCTATGAAAAGAATATATGGTGATGAAGTAAAGTTTGCTTATAAGTTAAAAGATGAAATATATAAAAGATTTGGTTTTACTGTTAATGTTGGTATAGGTAATAATAAATTATGTGCTAAAATGGCCTCTGATTTTGAAAAGCCTAATAAAGTTCATACATTATATGAATATGAATTTAAAGATAAAGTATGGAATTTAGATATATCAGAGTTATTTATGGCAGGTAAATCATCTTGTAAAAAATTAAGAGAACTTAATATAAATACTATTAAAGACCTTGCATGTGCAGATTATAATATGATTGTTCGTAATTTAAAAGGAATTGGTAAGATGCTTTATGAATACGCAAATGGTATAGATGATAGTAAAGTTGAAAATCTTTATGAAGAAAGAAAAGGGATAGGGTATTCTAGAACTCTTATAGATGATTCAGATAATATTGATGAACTTTATTCATATCTTTATAATTTTGCAAAAGATATTTCATATTCACTTAGAAAAAAAGAAGTATATGCTTCTACATTAATGGTAACTATTAGAAATTATGAATTTAAAACAGTAAATCATCAAAAAAAGTATACAAATTCATTTTGTTTAACAAATGATATATATGAAAAAGCAAAAGAATTATTTAATGAGTTTTGGGATAAAGAACCAGTTAGATTAATAGGACTTAGAGCAACTGACTTTACAAGTACGAATAGTGTGCAGTTATCTATGTTTGATAAAAATAACGATAGTTATAAAGAAGAACAGCTGCAGAAACTAGTTGACAATATAAATAGTAAATTAGGTAGTTCTTCTATAACACTTGGTGTAAAAAAAGAGTAAAATTTTTAAAATTTTATTGTATAGTCTTCCTTTTTTAGTTAAAATTAACATAGGAGGTAGAGTATGGGAACAAAATATCCATTTGTTAAAACTTGTACAGACGAAAAACAAGCAGATTATAAAATAGCTGCAATTCTAGCAGAGTATAAAAATAGACCAGATTGGATAATTGGTGATATAAAAAAAGAACCTTTACCAACAGGTGAAGTAAAAATAACAGTTGAATTAACTAAACTATCGAATGAGGAAATAAAAGAAAATAATAGTGGCTTTGGTCCAAGATTTTAAAGCAATCTAATTGATTGTTTTTTTGATAATAAAAGGAATGATTTTAATGGATGAAATATTAGCGGTAATAATAACAGGTAATGATTTATCAAATGATAAAAATAGAAATGGTGAAATGGATTTTTTATTTTTATCTAAAGATAAAGAATATAAAAAAATAAAAAATGATGATGAATTTGAAAGATTCAAAAGTAATATAAAAAATTATATATTTGATAAAGATACTGAAGAAGATTTTCATATATATCATGTAGTAGATTATCTAAAAAATGAATTTAGTAAAAAATTTAAATTTATGGACTTTAGTAAATTTAATCCGAATAATCAGTACACATTATATACCTTACTTGCAAGTATGGGTGATATTGTATTAATAAATTCATTATATAATTCTATGTTAATGATGCCAGATAAAAAAATGATTACAAATGAACAGATTGATTCATTGGAAAGATTATCTAGTTTAATAAATGAAAAAATGAATTTTTTTGTTGAATTTTATGATAATAAGAGAAATCTAACTGATTCATATGAAGGAGATTTTTCTGGATTGCTTGAATATATTAAAGAATAAATGAAAGGTATTAGATATTAATGAATGAAGATATAATTAAACAAATTGCGCTTGAACTAAATATTAGAGTAGAACAAGTAAAAAGTACATTAAAAATGTTAGAAGATGGTAATACAATACCATTTATCGCAAGATATAGAAAAGAAGTAACTGGTAATCTAGATGAAGAACAAATAAGATCAATTAGTGAAGTTTATGAATATCAAGTTAACTTACTAAAAAGAAAAGAAGATGTTATTAGATTAATAGATGAAAAAGGTTTATTAACAGATAAAATAAAAACAGAAGTAATGAATGCTTCAAAATTAGTAGAAGTAGAGGATTTATATAGACCATATAAAGAAAAGAAAAAAACAAAAGCAACAGAGGCAATTAAAAATGGTCTTGAAGGTTTAGCAAAAATTATATTAAGTTTTCCAAAAGAACTTTATGCTGTGGATAAATTCTTAAATGATAATGTTAAAACTAAGGAAGACGCTATTGAGGGTGCTAAATACATAATTGCAGAGTATATAAGTGATAATGCTTATTATAGAAAATGGATAAGAAATGATATATATAATAACTCTAAAATAGTTACTAAGAAAAAGAAAAATGCTGTTGATGAGAAAAAAGTTTATGAAATGTATTATGATTATTCTGAAGATGTTAAGTATATAAAACCACATAGAGTACTTGCTCTTAATAGAGGAGAAAAAGAGGGGGTATTAAGTGTTTCACTAGAATATAATAAAGAATATATTTATAATTATTTAGAGAAAAAACTTATAAAAGATGAGAATTCAGAATGTGCAGTATATGTAAAAGATGCAATAGTTGATTCGTATAAAAGATTAATTGGACCAAGTGTTGAAAGAGAAATTAGAAGTGAACTTACTGAAAAAAGTGAAGAAGGGGCAATAGAAGTATTTGCTAAAAACTTAGAAAATTATTTACTTACTCCTCCAATGAAGGATAAAATGATATTAGGTTTAGATCCAGCATATAGAACAGGTTGTAAATTAGCTGTTATAGATTATACTGGTCAAATGCTTGATATAAAGGTAATATATCCTCATGAACCTAAAAATGATTTTGAGGGCAGCAAAAAAATTGTACTTGATTTAATAGATAAATATAATATTGATGTAATAGCAATTGGTAATGGTACTGCATCAAGAGAAAGTGAAACATTTATCGCAAATGTTATAAAAGATGCAAAAAGAAGTGTAAGCTATATTATAGTTAATGAAGCGGGTGCGAGCGTATATTCAGCAAGTAAACTTGCAATAGAAGAATTTCCTAATTTACATGTTGAAGAAAGAAGTGCAATATCGATTGCAAGAAGACTTCAAGATCCACTTAGTGAACTTGTTAAAATTGATTCTAAGTCAATAGGTGTTGGACAATATCAACATGATGTAAAAGAAAAGAATCTAAATGAAGCACTTGACTTTGTTGTTAGTAAATCAGTTAATAATGTTGGTGTTAATATAAATACAGCTAGTGCATCAATACTTAAATATATATCAGGGTTAACTAAAAAATCTATTGAAAAAATAATAGATTTTAGAAATAAAAATGGTAGATTTAATTCTAGAAATGAACTTATATATAATAAGATATTAAGTGATAAAGCATATGAACAGTCAATAGGATTTATGAGAGTACTAGATGGATCTAATCCACTTGATAAAACAAGTATTCACCCTGAAAGTTATGATAAAACAACTAAACTTCTTGAAAGTATTGGTATGAATTATGATAGTCTTGGAACAGAAGACCTTATATTAAAATTAGATAATATTAATATAGATGATTATTCTAAAAAACTTGATATAGATATTTATACACTTGAGGATATTATAAATTCACTTAAGAAACCTAATAGAGATCCAAGAGATGATTTTGATAAACCTATTTTAAAAAGTGATGTTCTACATATAGAAGATTTAAAAAAAGGAATGGAACTAGAAGGTACAGTTAGAAATCTAGTAGACTTTGGTGCATTTATTGATATTGGAATTAAAAATGATGGGCTTGTTCATATTTCAAAGATTACAGATAGGTATATAAAACATCCATCAGAAGTATTAAGTGTTGGTGATATTGTAACTTGTTATGTTGATGAGGTGTTCTTAGATAAAGGAAAAGTTGCACTTTCTTTAATAAAAAATGAAAAATAAGTAGTTTTTTGTTAAAAATAAGAAAAAATGTTATATAATATAATGTATAACTTTTAGATTAGTGGGGGATGATATATTATGAGAGATTATGATGTTAAAGAGTTATTTGAACAATTAGCAAAATTAGATAAAGAAATAAGTAGTATGGAAAACAAAAAGAAAAATTATTTCTTTGATAATATAGATATTAAAGATAAAGAAGGAAATGTAGAGTTACCTCTTGTTGCAACTAATAATTCTAGTGACTACGAAAAGTTAAAACATGAAAAAAGATATATTCAAATGCAAATAAAACAATTATTAAAACAAGCAGAAAATATTAATTGTTATGTATTAGGATATGTTTATGAACTTAGAAAACAAGGATTTAGTGAAAAAGCAATTTACGATGAAAAGGAAAAGAGAATATCAGAATTAAGAAATAGTATAACAGAAAAGATAAACAGTTTAAAACAAAAACTTGCAATGATAGAGAATGATCCTAAAACATATCTTAGATTTAAAGAATATGAATGTTGTAATTATTCTAGTGTAAAAGATAAAAAAGTAGTAAGCGAATTAAAGTCTATGGATAAGGAATTAGTAAAAAAACAAAAAATGAGAGAAAGAATACTATTACAAATAAAGAAAATAGCTAAAAAAAGTGAAAAATTAGAAAATATAACACTTCAAAAAATAAAAGAATAAAAAATTCCTTTAATAAATTATTATTTAGAAAATATGCAAAATTTTATTAAACAAATACTTTAAATATTTGTTTTTTTTTGGTATAATTATTATTGCTTATTTCTTTAGTTAAAAATTTAAATTATGAAAGGAGAAAAAAATGAGTAGAATTAAAATTTTTAGTTTAGGCGGACTTAATGAAAGCGGAAAGAATATGTATGTTGTAAATGTAGACGAAGATATATTTATTTTTGATGCTGGTCTTAAGTTTGCGGATGATAAGATGTTTGGAATTGATTATATAATTCCAGAATTCTCATATTTAAAAGAGAATATAAAAAATATTAAGGGTTTATTTATAACTCATGCACATGAAAAATATATGGGTGCAGTATGTGATATAGTGAGAGAACTTCCTGAAATTAATGTATATGCAACTAAATTTACTGCAGAAGTAATAAAAAGGGATTTAGAAGATGAAGGTGTTGAATTTAAAAATTTACATATAATTCAAGCACACAAAAATATTAAATTTGGAAAGAATAGTATTTTCCCAATAAGTTTAACTCATTCAGTACCAGATAATGTTGGATATGTATTAAATACTGTAGATGGTGCTATTGTTTATACTGGTAACTTTGTATTTGATTCTAGTATGACTGGCCCATATAAAACAGATATAGGTAAACTTGCATATATTGGGAAACAAGGTGTACTATGTTTAATGAGTGAATCTGAATATGCAGATAGAACAGGTTATACAGCACCTAATAATAGAATTGCAAGTACTATAAATGATGTATTTATGCATAATGAAGGTAGAATAATTATTACAGTATTTACAAATCATATTTCAAGACTTCAAGAACTATTTTCAGAAGTAGCTAAAACTCAAAGAAAAATAGTAATAATGGGTAGAAAACTTCAAAATTTAGTAAATTATGTAATTGATAATGGTTATGTTAATTTTGATAAAGAAAAAATAGGTAGTTTAAATAATATTAATGATAGAGATTCAGTAATATTAATATCAAATGAAAATGAAAAACCATTTATGAATTTAGATAGAATAGTAAATGGATATGATAAATATATAAAAATAAATAATAATGATACAGTATTTTTCTTAGAACCAGTCGCAGTAGGCATGGAGAAAAAAGCTGTAAAAATAATTGATGAGTTAAGCAAAATGGGTGCTAATGTAATAACATTATCATCTAAAACACATTTATTAAATCATGCATCTCAAGAAGATTTAATGCTTATGATTAATCTTATGAATCCTAAATATTATTTTCCTGTAATAGGTGAATATCGTCATCAGGTAGAAAATGCTAATATAGCACATTCTCTTGGCATGAATAAAGAAAATATATTACTTAAACAAAATGGTTTTGTTGCAACTATTGAAAATGGTAAATTAGTAGATGAAATAGAAAAAATAAAAGTAGATGAATTATTAATAGATGGTAATTCAACTAAAGATATTGGTGAGTTAGTACTTAAAGATAGAGAATTATTAAGTGATAATGGTATCGTAATAATTTGTGCAACATTAGATAAAAAAACTAAAGAAATATTAGCAGGACCTGAAGTATTAACTAGAGGATTTATATATGTAAAAGAAAATTCTGAGATAATAGAAAAAATAAAGGAAATATCAAAAGAAGTAATCAATAGTAATATAGGTAATAATTATGTAGAATTTAATAAAATCAAAACTGGTATAAGAGATGAATTAGGTAAATTTTTATATACTGAAACAGAGTGTAAACCTATGATTATTACTGTAGTAAATGAAATATAGACCTTTTTAAAAGTTCTTTTTCTTTTTTCTTCTTTATGATATAATTAATATGATAGTCGAGGTGTTTTAAATGGCAAAGAAAAAGGAAAAAAGAGAAGTTAAGTCATCTGGTATTAAATATCCAATTGAAATAAAGGGTATAATTTTTATTTTAATTGCAGTAATAGGTATTTTAGGCTATAAAGCAAATATTTTAGGAACTGTTTTTAAAGGCTTTGCAATGTTTTTAATGGGTTCTTTTGATTTTATACTTTTAATACTTATGTTAGTATCTGGTGTATATATGTTAATCAAAAGAGAAAATCCAAAATATTTTTCTACTAGAATGATTGGAATATATATATTCTTAATTGGATTACTTGCAATTGCTCATTTAAATTATCTAGGTGATAAACCAAATTTTGTTTCAACTATGAAACAAACAATAGATGAATTTGTTAAGTGTATAAATACTGAAGTTAATTTTCCAGGTGGTGGATTAATAGGTGCATTTTTTATATCTATTCTTTATATGTTACTTGGAAAAATGGGAAGTATTATTGTAATAAGTGTTTTAATGATAGTTGGTGTTGTTCTAATTGCTAATATATCTATTGGTGATTGTATTATGTGGATTGTAAATAAGTTTAAAAGAAATAAAGAAAGTGTTGATGATGAGGAAGAGTATGAAGAAACAGATGAATCTTTAGAAGAAGAGGAAGATGAAGAGAATCATGATAAAAAGATTAAAATATCTTCTATAAGTGAACTTACTCATGTTAATGCAGAAGAAGAAATACAAGAAAAAGAAGTGGAAGAAGATGCTAAAGAAGTAGTAAATCCTAATAATAAATATAATAATTACAAGCTTCCAAGTATTAATTTACTTGAGACTGCAAAAAAGAAAAATGTTAAAGAAAATGAAGCTTCAATAAAAGATAATGCTAAAAGACTTGAGGGAGTACTAAGAGATTTTGATGTTACTGCTAAAGTAAAAGAAGTACATGTGGGTCCATCAATAACTCAATATGAACTAGATGTTAAATCTGGTACTAAAATGAGTAAAATAAAGGCATTAAGTAGCGAGATAGCACTAGCTCTTGCAGCAACAGATGTTAGAATACAAGCTCCAATTCCAGGCAAAAATTCTGTAGGTGTTGAACTTCCAAATAAAGTTGCAGTTGGAGTATCTTTTAAAGAAATGATGGTTGCATTTAAAAGTGATGAATATAAATCTGATAATAAATTAAAAGTAGCACTAGGTAAAGATATAATGGGTGAACCTAAATTTATGGAAGTAAATAAGATGCCACATTTACTTATTGCTGGTTCAACTGGTAGTGGTAAATCAGTATGTGTTAACTGTATTATTAGTTCTATTTTAATGAGAGCTAAACCAGATGAAGTAAAACTTATAATGGTAGATCCTAAGAAAGTTGAACTTAGTATGTATAACTGCATTCCACATTTATTGATGCCAGTTATAACTGATCCTAAAAAAGCATCTGCAGCACTTCAAAAAGTAGTAGATGAAATGATGAAAAGATATGACTTATTTGAAGATAGTAGAACTAAAAATATAGAAGGATATAATAATTATTTAAAAAATAAAAATAAGAATTTACCACCAGAATCACAATTACCATTATTACCATATATAGTTGTAATAATAGATGAACTTGCAGATTTAATGGTAGTCGCAAGAAAAGAAGTTGAAGATTCTATAATGCGTATTACGCAAATGGCAAGAGCAGCAGGTATTCATTTAATTGTTGCAACACAAAGACCATCAACAGATGTAATAACTGGTGTAATTAAAGCAAATATACCATCTAGAATAGCATTTGCAGTATCATCACAGATAGATTCTAGAACAATACTTGATTCACCAGGTGCAGAAAAATTATTAGGTAAAGGTGATATGTTATTTGATCCAATGGGAGCAAATACATTTACTAGAATACAAGGTGCATTTATTTCTGAGGAAGAAGTAACTAAAATAGTAGATTTTACAATATCACAACAAAAGGCAGTTTATGATGAAAGTTTTATGAAGATAGATAAAGCGGAAGAAAAACAAGTAATAGATAAAGATGATGTTGATAATGATGATCCACTATATAATGAAATAGTTGAATTCGTAATAACAACAGGTAAAGCAAGTGCATCACTACTTCAAAGAAAGTATAAACTTGGATATAATAGAGCAGCTAGAATAATTGATTTACTAGAAGAAAGAGGTATAGTCGGACCACAAAATGGTTCAAAACCAAGAGAAGTATTAGTTTCGCTTGATAGTGAAGATGATGAATAAAAAGGTTATAAATTAAATTTTATAATCTTTTTTCTTATAAAAATAATAATATCATCTATAGAAAATTAAATTTTAGTACTAAATATTAATATAATAATTAGAATTTTGTAATTTGAAATGAAATAAATAGTGTGATAATCTAAAAAAAGAAAAAGAATTTTAGTTTTCATGATATAATTATTAATGATAGGATGGTGATAATATGGCAACAGCTCATAATTCTGCAAATTTTGGAGATATAGCAAAAACAGTTATAATGTCTGGAGATCCAATAAGAGTAAAGAACATTGCAGAAAAATATTTAGATAATATAAAACTTGTAAATAGTATAAGAAATATATATGCTTATACAGGAACATATAAAGGTAAAGAATTAACAGTCATGGCACATGGTATGGGAATGCCAAGCGCTGGAATTTATTTTTATGAACTTTATAAATTCTATGGTGTAGAGAAAATAATTAGATTAGGTTCATGTGGTGCATATACAAGTGATGTAAATTTATTAGATATAATTTTAGTAGATAAAAGTTATACTGAAAGTAATTATGCATATACACTTAATAACGAACATGTTAATATAGCAAGTAGTACTAGTAAATTAAATGAAAAGATTGAAAGTATTGCAGAAAGAGAAAGTATAAAAATTGTAAAAGGAAATGTATGCTCATCTGATTGTTTCTATATGACAGATTTAAGTAAATTCTTAGAAAGATTACCAAAAGATTTAAATATAATAGCGGTAGAAATGGAATCATTTGCGCTATTTTATATTTCAAAATTATTTAATAAAGAATGCGCATGTCTTTTAACTGTAGTAGATTCACATTATAAAAAAGAAGAGTTAACCGCAGAAGAAAGACAAAATAGTGTTGATAAGATGACTATTTTAGCTTTAGAAAGCATATTATAAATATATTTACTAATAATAAAAAAGGAGGTAAATTATGGAATATAAAAAATATGAATACAATAATTATACAGTTCACTTTTTTAAAACAGATAAGTTTAAAAGCATATATGTATCTATGATTCTTTTAAATGAATTTACAAAAGAATCTTTAACAAAAAATGCTTTACTTAGAAGATTGTTAACAGGATCTAGTAAGAATTATAAAAATGAAACAGAAGTAGTAAGAAAAGTATATAGCTTATATAATTCTGGCTTATATATAGAAAATTCATTTCATAATAATGTTGTTTCTACTGATTTTTCTATTGAATTTTTAGAAGATAAGTATTCTGAAGCTGGACTATTTTGTAAAGCACTTGATTATTATTTTGATACTATCTTTAATCCTAATGTAATAGACGGTAAGTTTGAAAGTAAAAATTTTGAACTTGCTAAGAAATCATTAGAAAATTATTATGCTAGAGAAAAAGAAGATAAAAATTCATATGCTTTTGATAGAGCTTGTGAACTATTAGATGAGGAGTATTTAAGATATCCAATAAATGGTTATAGAGAGTGCTTAGATAGTTTAAATGAAAAAAATATGTATGAATATTATAATCAACTATTTAAAACTGCAAATACTAATATATTTGCAATTGGTTCATTTGACGATGAAAAAATGCTAAATATTATAAATAAAAATGTAAATGGAAGGCTTTACAAAAATATTAACAAATATGTAAAAAATAATTTTGATGAAGTAAAAGAAATAAAAGAAAAAGTAGAAAAAGAAGAAAATAATCAGTCTAAATTAGTAATGATATATAAATTAACTAATATTACAGATAGAGAAAGAAATGTTATATTACCTGTATTTAATAGAATTTTAGGAGTTGGTAGTAATTCTAAGTTATTTAAAAATGTAAGAGAAAAGAAATCTCTTGCATACGATGTGAGATCTTCATCTAACAGAAATAATTGTTTATTATCCGTTTTTGCTGGTATAGATAAAAATAAAAAGGATGAAGCAGTAAATGCTATAAAGGATGAATTTAAAAATATGCAAGATGGCAAATTTGCAGATAACGATTTAAAAGATGCTATATTATCTAGAAAAAGAATACTTACTCAATTTTTAGATGAAAATGATTCAACTTTATATTGTAATATTTCACATATTTTATATGATAATGATGATTTTGAAGAGAGAATAGAAAAATTAAATGGAATAACAAAGAAAGAAATTACATCTTTGGCACAAAAAGCAAAATTATGTATTGTTTATATGTTAGAAGGTGATAAAAATGAATAAAATAGAACTTGAAGGATTAAATGAACACGTTTATTACGAAAAAATAGATAATGGTTTAGAAGTATATATACTAAAAAAAGAGGACTTTCATTCTTCAACTGCATATTTTATAACAAAATATGGCGCACTTTATAATGAATTTGTACCAATAAATGAAAAAGAAATGCATAGATTTCCGGATGGAATTGCTCATTTTCTAGAGCATAAATTATTTGAACAAAAAGAAGGACCAAGTGTTATGGAAAAATTTTCTGAGCTAGGGGACTATAGTAATGCGTTTACAAATTATTTGAATACTGCATATTATTTTTCTGGTACTGAAAATTTTCTTGAAAGTTTAAATTTTTTATTAGATTATGTTCAAGAACCATATTTTACAGATGAAAATGTAGAAAAAGAAAAAGGAATAATAACTCAAGAACTATTAATGACAAAAGATAATCCATATAGAGTATTTATGTTTAGAAATTTAAAAAATTTATTTGTAAATTTAGGATATGGTGATTTAGTTTTAGGTGAAAAAGAAGATATAGAATCTATAACAAAAGAAGATTTATATAGATGCTATAATACTTTTTATAATCCAAAAAATATGACTTTAATTATTGTAACAAATGAAAATGAAGAAAAAGTTCTTAAAACTATAAAATCTAATCAATCTAAGAAAAAATTTGATAAATTAGAAAAAATTGATGTTAAATTACCAAAAGAAGTTGATAATGTAAGAAAAGAATATGATGTTTTTTATGATAATGTTTCAAAACCAGAACTTTCATACTCTATAAAAGTAAATATTAATGATTATCATATAAGTAGAGAAAAATTAGCATTTTATTTATATATATTATTTGTTATTAATTTTGGAAAAATAACAGGATTTGGACTTAGTTTAAAAGAAAAAAATATGATTAATAAAGATATAGGAATCGGTTCTAATATGTATAATGATCACATTATATTATCAATACAAACATCTAGTGATAACCCAGAAGAAATGATAAAGATAATTGAAGATAAACTTAATAATTTACAGATAAATAAAGAAGACTTTGAAATAGTAAAAAAATCATATATTTCAAATTTTGTGTATTATTTCTCATCAGTATCTTCAATAGTAAATTATTTATATAATGATTATTATGATTCTGGTAAAATAAATAATGATAAATTTATGAAATATAAAGAGATGAATTATGAAGAATTTAGTAAGATATTTAAAGAAATTAATTTAAATAATAAGAGTATACTTATTATGAAACCTAAAAATAAAGAGGAGTAAATATGTTAAAAGTAGAAAATGTTAGTAAATATTATGATGATTTTAAAGCTGTGGATAACTTATCTTTTGAGGTTGAAAAAGGTGAAATATTTGGACTTTTAGGTGCAAATGGTGCAGGTAAAACAACGACATTTAGAATGATTATGAATTTATTAGAACCAAGTAAAGGTAAAATTACACTTGATGGTAAAAAGATAGATTACAGTGTAACAGATGAAATAGGTTATTTAACAGAAGAAAGAAGTTTACTTCTAAAGATGACTGTTAAAGAACTTATGATATATTACGGTACATTAAAATCCATGGATGAAAAAGATATAATAAAAGAATTAAAAAAGTGGCTTAAAAAATTTAAAATAGAACAATATGAAAATAAAAAAATAAAGGAATTATCAAAAGGTAATAAACAAAAAATTCAATTTATTTCATCTATAATTCATAAACCAAAATTATTAATATTAGATGAACCATTTAGTGGACTTGATCCTATAAATGTCGATATGTTTATAGATGTTATAAATGAATTAAAAGAAAATGGAACAATGATAATATTTTCTTCCCATCAAATGAATCATGTTGAATTATTTTGTGAAAAATTAATAATATTAGATCATGGTAAAGCAATATTATCAGGTTATTTAAAAGATATAAAACAAAAGTATGATGAAAGAATAATTTTAATTAAAGCCGATACTTCAAAATCAGAACTTGAAAAATTAAAAGGTGTTACTAATGTCGTTATAAAAGGTGATGAGATTGAAGTTAAAATAAGTAATAAAAAATATGTGAAAGATATATTTGAATATATATCAAAGTGCAATAATGTTACAAAATTTGAAGTAGTTGAATTATCGTTACATGAAATATTTACAAAAGAAGTAGGTGATAGAAATGAAAAATAAATTTTGGTTTTTGACTAAAATGAGTTTAAAGAAAAAAATAAAAAGTAAAACATTTATAATAGTAAATATTTTACTTGCTATTGTAGTAATATCACTTGCAAATATAGATAAAATTGTTACATTTTTCGGTGGAGATTTTAATAAAACAAATAATATAATGGTACTAGATAATACTGGTTATACTTATGATAAGTTTAAAGATACAATGAATAATGAAAAAAGTTTGATTGATACTGGACTTAAGTATAAAATAAAAAATGTAACTGATGAAAATAATGCAAAAAAAGAAATAAAAAAGGAAGAAGATATATTAATTATATTAAATAAAAATGATGATAATGTTTTAGATGTAAAACTAGTAACATATGGTTATATAAATGCTAATATGTATCAATTAATACAAAATTCTATTAATTCTACAAAACAATATTTAGCAATAAAAGAATTAAATATAAGTGATGAAGATCTAGATAAAATTAGTAAAAATGTATCAATTGAAAGAGAGTATATAGATAAAAATAAGAGTAAAGAAGAAGAAAATATGAATTTAATTATGGGAGTAGTAACACCCATAATTATATTTCCATTCTTCTTTCTAATAATGCTTGTAATACAAATGATTGGTGCAGAGATAAATGAAGAAAAATCAACAAAAAGTATGGAGATTATTATATCTAATGTTTCTGCTAATGTTCATTTTTTCTCAAAAGTATTAGCAGCTAATTTATTTGTAATTTTACAGTCTCTTGCAGTTGCATTATATGGATTTATTGGTATAATGTTAAGAGGGGGAAATAATAATGTTTCTAAAATAACTGAAATAAGTGAAGTAAATGATATTGTTAATACAGTAAATGAATCACAGATCTTTAGTAATATTGGAAGTTATATACCACTTGTACTTATACTTATGTTTATAACATTAATAGGTTATTCATTACTTGCTGGTATTTTAGCCTCAATGACAACTAATATGGAAGATTTCCAACAACTTCAAACACCAATAATTGTAATATCTTTAATAGGATTTTATTTGTCTCTTATGAGTTCGATGTTTGATGGTTCATTATTTATTAGAATTATTTCTTATATTCCATTTATTTCGGCAATATTATCACCATCTTTATTAATAACTGGCGTAATAGGATTAAAAGATATTTTATTATCAATATTATTAATGGTGGTTGTAATTTATTTCCTTATAAAATATGGTTTGAAAATCTATAAAGAAGGAATATTAAATTATTCAGGTAGTAATTTATGGAAGAAAATGTTAAAGGCGATGAAGGAGTAAAAAATGCTTGACAATGTAATAAAAAAAATTGATAGCGATAATGACTATTTAATGATAGTAAGACATATTCTTGAAAATTCAGAATTTCAGAAAATAGGAGATTGTGTTCACCATGGGACAACAAGACTTTATCACTCTATGAGAGTATCATATTATTCATATAAAATTGCAAAAAGATTTAAACTTGATTTTGAAAGTACTGCAAGAGCAGGACTTATGCATGATTTCTTTTATAATGAACATGGTGGTATTACAAAAGAAGGAATAAAGTCAACATTTACACATAATAAAGTTGCTGTAAAGAATTCTGAAAAATATTTTGGACTTAATTATAAAGAAAAAGATATAATTGAAAAGCATATGTTTCCAGTAACACCATATGCTCCAAAATATATGGAAAGCTATATTGTTTCGTTAGTGGATAAAGGAATTGGATTACTAGAATTTAATAGAAAATTTAAATGTGATTTAAAAATATGTGCATTAAGTGTACTAATGTATTTTATAATAATCTAAAGTTATTACTCTAGATTATTTTTTTTACTTATGCTATAATTTTCTTGTAGTTGTCTTCGTAGCTCAGTAGGATAGAGCAATCGCCTCCTAAGCGATAGGTCGGCAGTTCGATTCTGCCCGGGGACACCAGATTGACAGAAAACTCGGATGTTTTCGAGCAATAATAAAAACCGATTTGTTAAGTCGGTTTTTTCTATTAAATTACTTAATTTATTTCTTTTTAGGTTTAAGCTTTTTCTTTAGTGCCAAAGTTTTTCCTTTTGGTAGTTCTTGTTTAAGTATTTCATTAGATTTTTTTTCAAATTCTTCATTTGTGTAAATTCTTGCAGTAGCAACCTTTACTGGTGAATTAATATAAAATTCAGGATGTTTTTTTATGTTTTTTCTTGTTTTTTCAGTTATTACTAATTCTCCATATTCTTGCTCTAATATATCCTTTTGTTTTATAGTATTCTCCTTTGATATAATAATAGCAAAATACTATAAAAAAAACAATATGAAATTTATCAATAAACTTATTCATAATAATGATTAATAAATATTTTTATATTTGTTTTTTTTAGTAAAAATATGTTATAATAAAAAAGAAAGGTAGGATATTAATGATTAAAAAGATTTACAATATTTCACTTATTTCATCAATATTATTATTTGTATTTGGTTTATTAATGGCAATTAATTCAGAAGCATTTTTAAAAACAATGACAATAATACTTGGTGTAATACTTATAATTATTGGTGTATTTCCAATATTTGAATATTTTAGAACAAAAGGAAGTTTAGGTGCAGGCATTGGACTAATATCTGGTATATTTAGCGTAGTTTGTGGATTAATGTTTTTATTTAATGAAGATATGTTAATGATATTAGTACCAGTATTTATAGGTGTTTGGATGATAATAAATGGAATTAATAAAATACAATTGGCACTACAATTAAGGGATGATAATGAAAATACTTGGATTATTACTTTTGTATATTCTATTATAATAGTAATTTTAGGAGGTTTCTTTGTTATAAAACCTGTAAGTGGAGCTAATATAGTTGCAACAACTGTAGGAATTATATTATGTATATATGCTATATTTGATATAGTTGATTGTATATTAATAAAAATTAAAGTAAAGAAAATTGTAGATGAAGTTAAGGAAATAGATTCTAATGTAGTAGATGAACAATAGGAGTTGTATATGGCAAATTCAAAATTAATAGTTGTAGAAGGTGCTCAAGGTGCTGGTAAAACAACAATAACAGATTATTTAAGAAATAGTGTAAAATACACAAATTTATATAGATTATGTGGTACATCTGATAGTTCTATATCAGGACTAAAAAAAGCAGAAGACATGTACATTGATTTAATAGATTATATAAAAAAATTAGAAAACAAAAGTATTAATTTATTATTTGATAGAACATTTTTTACAGAAGAAAATTATTGTAGATTAGGTTTAAAAGAATATTCATTTACAGAGGTATATAATAAATTACTTGATGAATTTAGTAAACTAGATTTTGATATATATTATATTACTTTATATTTAAGTGATGAGTCATTATATGAAAAAAGACTTCAAAGAGAAGGAAAGATAGCGCCTAAATATGCTAAATTTAATGTATCAAATAGTATAAAACAACAAAATACATATTTAGAAATGTCAAAAGAAATAAAAGAAAAATATAGTAGTATAAAAACTATTGAAATTGATAATTCTAAAGATATAGAAGAAGTCAAAAAAATATTAAAAGAATTTATTAATTTTTAGCACTCTTGCTTGACAAGTGCTAAAATAGTGATATAATTAAAGTATGCAGTAAAAAGCATGCTTTTTATATGCAATTATATAAGGAGGGGATAACTATGAACGGACAAAATCCATATGAAGAAAATTTACAAAATCCACTAGAAAAATATGGTAGAGATATTGTAAAGGCAGTAAAAGATGGTAAAATCGATCCTGTAATAGGTAGAGATGAAGAAGTAAGAAGTATTACTAGAATATTATCTAGAAAAACTAAAAATAATCCAGTTTTAATAGGTGAACCTGGTGTAGGTAAAACAGCTATTGTTGAAGGACTTGCACAAAGAATAGTTAAAGGTGATGTCCCTAACAGCTTAAAGAATAAAACAATATGGGAGCTTGACCTTGGTGCGCTTATTGCTGGCGCTAAATATAGAGGCGAATTTGAAGAAAGATTAAAAGCCGTATTAAAAGAAATAAAAGAAAGTAATGGAGAAATAATTTTATTTATAGATGAAATACATATGATAGTAGGAGCGGGTGCACTAGAAGGTGCAATGGACGCTGGTAATATGTTAAAGCCTATGCTTGCTAGAGGTGAAATATTATGTATTGGTGCAACAACACTTAATGAATATAGAAAATATATTGAAAAAGATGGTGCACTTGAAAGAAGATTTCAAAAAGTAATTGTTAAAGAACCAACAGTAATAGATACAATAACTATACTTCGTGGTTTAAAAGAAAGATTCGAAGTTCATCATGGTGTTTCAATAAAAGATAGAGCATTAGTCGCAGCAGCAACTCTTTCAAATAGATATATAACGGATAGATTTCTTCCTGATAAAGCAATTGATTTAATAGATGAAGCGTGTGCTACTATTAAAGTACAAATGGATTCAGTACCAACAGAACTTGATACTTTAACAAGAAAAATAATGAGACTTGAAATAGAAAAGCAAGCACTAAAAAAAGAAAAAGATGATATAAGTAAAAAAAGGGTAGAAGAAATTAATACTGATTTATCTAAATTAAAAGAAGATGAAAAGAAATTAAGAAGTGACTGGGAAGAAGAAAAAAGTATCAATGATAAAATAAAAAATAAAAAGGAAGAAATATCAACTGCTAACTTCAAATTAGAACAAGCAGAAAATAGATATGATTTAGAAGAAGCTGCTAAATTAAGACATGGTACAATTCCTAGACTAGAAAAAGAATTAGAAGAATTAAATAAAAAAGCAAAAAACGAAATATTATCTGATACAGTAGATGAAGAAGATATTGCTAAAATAGTTTCAAATTGGACTAAAATACCTATTAGTAAATTAGTCGGAGGAGAAAAAGAAAAAATAATTCATCTAGAAGAAAACATGAAGAAAAGAGTAAAAGGACAAGATGAAGCTTTAAAACTTGTTAGTGAAGCAATAATTCGTTCAAGAGCGGGTATAAAAGATCCAAATAGACCAATAGGTTCATTCATATTCTTAGGTCCAACAGGTGTAGGTAAAACAGAGGTTGCTAAAACACTTGCTTATGAATTATTTGATGATGAAAGACATATTGTCAGAATAGATATGAGTGAATATATGGAAAGTCATTCAGTATCTAGATTAGTTGGAGCGCCTCCAGGATATGTAGGATATGATGAAGGTGGACAATTAACTGAAGCTGTAAGAAGAAATCCATATAGCATAGTTTTATTTGATGAAATAGAAAAAGCTCATAAAGACGTATTTAATATATTACTTCAAATACTAGATGATGGTAGAATAACAGATTCTCAAGGTAGAACAGTAGATTTTAAAAATACTATTATAATAATGACTTCTAACTTAGGTAGTGAATATATTTTGGAAAATGTTGAAAATAAAGAAGAACTTGTAATGAATGAATTAAAACATACATTTAAACCAGAATTTATAAATCGTATAGATGAAATAATTATATTTAAATCACTTGATAAAAAAGTTGTATATGAAATACTTGATAAAATTATAAGTGATATAGAAAAAAGACTAGATGATAAAAAAATTACATTGAAATTAACTACTAAAGCAAAAGACTTTATTATTAATAATTCTTATGATGAAAAATATGGTGCAAGACCTATAAAAAGGTTTGTATCTAGAAATCTAGAAACATTACTTGCAAATGAAATAATTAATGATAATATTAAGTTTGGTGAAGAAGTTAATATAGATGAAGAAGATAATAAATTAGTAATACGTAAATAATATAATTAAAGATGCTAAATGCATCTTTTTTTGTTATAATGTTTATAGAGGTTATAATATGAATAAGTTAGATATAAGAAATACAAAATTAGATAAAAAAATAGGTGAAGGTAAAGAATCAACTTGTTATGATTATGGAGATAAAGTCATTAAAATATTTAAAGAAAATAGAACATCACCATTTAAGAGAATAAGTGATGAAGGACTTATAAAATTAAGTACTCTTGATTTAAAACATTTTAATAAGCCAATTGATATTATTTATGATAATGAGAAAATAATGGGTTATACAGAAGAAAAATTAAAAATAGAAGATGTAAATAATCTAAGCTTAGAGGTATTAGAAGAAATAAAAGAGGATATAATTACACTAAGTTATAGTGGCTTTAAAATAGAAGATGTTTTTTATAACTATACTAGTGATAGTAATTTTAAATTTTTTGACTTAACTAGTTTTAGTTATGTAAATAGTAGTAAAAAAGAATTACTTGATTTTTATTATCAAAAGAATATTATGATCATAAATACTTTCCTTGTTGGATTACTTTCATTTGGAGCCTATAAGCACGGATCTAGCATAGAAATTACAAAGACATTTAAAGCAAATGAATTTATAAATGATAATTTAAATGGTGAGTACTATGGTGATTATTTAAAAGAGCATTTACGTAAATTATAAAAAAATATACATAAATTAGCACTTGATATTGACAAGTGCTAATTTTAGTGATACTATGTAATTGTCAGGTAGAAAATGACAGAAAGAAGGCGTAATGTGAAGCAGTTTAAGGCAGAATCTAAAAGATTACTTGATTTGATGATTAATTCAATTTATACAAATAAAGAAATATTTTTAAGAGAATTATTATCGAATGCAAGTGATGCAATTGACAAACTTTATTATCAGTCATTAACTGATAAAAGTATAAAAGTAAATAAAAAAGATTTATGCATTAAAATAGAAATAGACAAAGAAAATAGATTACTTAAGATTATTGATACTGGTATTGGTATGAATAAAGAAGAACTTGAAAATAACTTAGGTATGATTGCAAAGTCTGGTTCATTACAATTTAAAGAAGAAAACGAAAAGAAAAAAGATGTAAATATAATAGGACAGTTCGGTGTAGGATTTTATTCATCATTTATGGTTAGTGATGATGTAACTGTAATTAGTAAGAAATATAATGAAGAAGATGCATATAAGTGGGAAAGTACTGGTGCTGAAGGTTATACAATTACAAAAGATGAAAAAGATACTTACGGAACAACAATTATTTTAAAAATTAAATCAGATAATGAAGAATACAATTATAGTGACTTCTTAGATACTTATACTATAGAAACACTTGTTAAAAAGTATTCTGATTATATTAGATATCCAATAAAAATGAATGTTACAAGAAGAGAACTTAAGAAAGGTTCTAAAGATGAATATGAAGATGTAACAAAAGAAGAAACATTAAATAGTATGATTCCTTTATGGAAAAAAGATAAAAATAAGATTACTGAAGAAGAATATAATAATTTCTATCAAAGTAAATATTATGATTATGAAAATCCAATTAAGGTTATTCATACAAGTGTAGAAGGTATGACAAGTTATAAAGCAATATTATTCCTTCCAGCACATGCTCCATTTGATTATTATTCAAAAGAGTATGAAAAAGGTTTAGCACTTTATTCTAATGGTGTACTTATAATGGATAAATGTTCTGATTTACTTCCTGATTATTTTGGATTTGTTAAAGGTGTTGTTGATAGTGATGATTTATCACTTAACATATCAAGAGAAATCTTACAACAAGATAGACAACTTAAATTAATCGCTAGTAATATAGAAAAGAAAATTAAAAGTGAACTTGAAAGTATGCTTAAGGATGAAAGAGATAAATACGAAAAATTCTTTAAAGAATTTGGTATGCAACTAAAATTAGGTGTATACAATGACTATGGAATGCATAAAGATGAACTTAAAGATTTACTTTTGTTCTACTCATCAAAAGATGAAAAATATATAACATTAAAAGAATATGTTTCATCTATGAAAGCTGATGAAGAAAATATTTATTATGCTTGTGGTGAAACAATAGATAAAATTAATATGCTTCCACAAGTAGAAAAAGTAAAGGATAAAGGTTATAACATTCTTTACTTAACAGAATATGTTGATGAATTTGCTATTAAATCATTAATGGAATATGATGGTAAAAAATTTGTTAATGTTTCTGAAGAAAACTTAGATTTAGATACTGAAGAAGAAAAAGAAGAAATTAAAAAAATAAATGATGAAAATAAAGAAATGTTAAATTCAATGAAAGAAATTATCGGTAGTGATATTTCAGACGTTAGATTTACACATAGACTTAAAAATCATCCAGTATGTTTAGTAAGTGAAGGACCTGTTTCAATAGAAATGCAAAAGGTACTTAATGCTATGCCTACTGACAAAAACATTAATGCAAAAATAATACTTGAAATTAATTCTTCACATAAGATAGCAGATAAATTAAAAGAATTATATAAAAGTGATAAAGAAAGATTTAATGAATATACTAAAATTCTTTATTCACAAAGTAGATTAATTGAAGGACTTTCAATAGAAAATCCAACAGAAATTAGTAATTTAATATGTGACTTATTATCAAAATAGAATAAAAAATATAGATTAGGTACATAATAAATAAGAAAGGAATGATGAATATGTTACCAAGCAAATTATTTTTTGATAGTTTATTAGATGATTATGAGGATAGTAGATTTAAAAAATCTATGAAATGTGATATTTTTGAAAAGGATGGAAACTATAATGTAGTTATGGATATTCCAGGATTTAAAAAGGAAGATATCAATATTGAATGTGATAATGGAGTAATTAAAATTTCTTGTGAAAAGAAAGAAGAAGAAAATGAAGAAGATGACAAGAAATATATAAGAAAAGAAAGAGTATATGAAAAATGTGAAAGATCATTTAACTTTGGAGATATCAAAGAAGATGAAATTGAAGCAGAATTTACAGATGGTACTTTAAAACTTGTTATTCCAAAACAAGAAAAAGTTGATACTAAAAAAAGTATTGAAATAAAATAATGGTAAACCTTTAAAAGGTTTACCTTTTTTATTGGTATAAATTATCTTATTTAGAAGAAACTAAAAAAGGTGATTTTAATGAAAAAAATATTTTTAATTTTAGTAGCGTTTTCTATTTTATTAGTTAGTCTTGAATTAAAGAAAAATTCTATGGAAATAAACACTGTTATGGATTACACAACTTATAACAATAATTATTATGATTACGATATTAATTTTGAAAAAGAAAATTTAAATTTAGAAAATTTTAAACTTAAACTCGCAACTTTTACTTCTTATAATTATAAAATAAAAAGAATATATCCAGAATATGAAGAAAAGTATAAAGAATATTTTTATAACAAAGAATATTTTATATTTGATTCAAATAATATGAATAAAATTATGGATGATTTTAGAAAAGAATATTTGAATAAAATAAAAGAATCTAATTTAAATAATGATATAGATTCTATAACTGATAACTATATAAATATTAAAAAGGTGAGAGTATATACTAATGAATACGCTATTAGTAAATTTAAAAACAAATATCCAAATGCAATAGTTAATCGAATAGAGTATAATAAGTAGTATAAAAATGATTACAAACTAATATAATTTAGTAACAATATATAAAAAAATTAAAAAATTCAAAAAATATATTGAAAAAACTATAAAGTTATGTTAAGATTAAGTAGTCATGGACCCTTAGCTCAGTTGGTTAGAGCATCCGGCTCATAACCGGGCGGTCGTAGGTTCGAGTCCTACAGGGTCCA